>NZ_JBHYIO010000015.1:4178-253864 GCF_042740095.1 Nonomuraea sp. NPDC059023
GTCGTCAACTCGTGTTTGGTCCCTGACCCCCCGCGCGGCGCCGCCCACCCCGGGCCGCGGGTCGGCCGGGCCGCCCCCCCCGCCCCCCCCGCCACCCCGCCGCAACCAACCCGGCCCGCGCGGCCCCACCGTCAGGGCACCCGGCCCCGCGCCGGACGGGCACCCCTAGCCCGCACAGATCACCGGCCCGCACCGCGCCGGGGTCCAATCCACCACCCCACACCCGCTCGCGGCATCGCGTCTGTTCCGCATGCCCGCACACCACAACACCGCACATAGGCACACATCTGAAAGGGAATCTGTCATGGCTCACGAAATCGAAGTCTTCGCCAACGGTTCGGCCGGATTCGCCGCCGCCGGAAAGCCCGGCTGGCACGGGCTCGGCTACACCGCGCCCGGCCCGATGACCGCCGAGGAACTGCTGTCCCACGCCCAGCTCGCCGGGTGGAACGTCCGCAAGCTGCCGGTCGGTCAGGTGACCGACCCCGTCACCGGCCACACCGTCACCACCGACGAGGACTTCCTGGTCGTGCGCACCAACCCGGTCACCCGCCAGCCCGAACGCCTCGGCCGGGTCGGACGCGACTACCAGGTCCTCCAAAACGAAGACGTCACCGGATTCCTCCAGACCCTCGTCGACGAGTCGGGAGCGATCTTCGACACCGGCGGCTCCCTGAACAACGGACGGCGCGTATTCATCACCATGCGCCTTCCCGAACCCCTCATGGTCGGCGGGTTCGACCAGATCGACCTCTACCTCGCCGCGTTCTCCCGGCACGACGGATGGGGTTCGTTCACCACGGTCGCCACCCCGGTACGCGTGGTGTGCGCGAACACCGAACGCGCGGCGCTGGCCAACCACGCCTCCAGGTTCACCGTCCGGCATACCGGCAACGTCGCCGGGCGCATCGCCGAAGCGCGTGAGGCGCTGAAACTCACGTGGAAGCACGGTCAGGCGTTCGCGGCTGAGGCCGAGAAGCTGCTCGCCGTCCCGATGGACCGCAACGAATTCCGCCAGTTCGCGACCCGCCTGCACCCGCTACCGGCGGACGCCAAGGACCTGACCAAGCGCAACCACGACCTGACCATGCGGGAGCTGGAGTACCTGTTCAACGACGCGCCCACCCAGGAGCCGATTCGTAACACGCGGTGGGCGGCCTACAACGCGGTGACCGAACGGCTGGACCACAAGTCCCCGGTGTTCGGCAGCCGCGATGTCGCCACCGTCCGCGCCGAGCGCGCCCTGCTGGATGACCACGACAACGCCAAACTCAAAGCCAGAGCCTTCCGGCTACTCGCCACCGCCTAACGCGCCCCGCTGTCCGGTACGGCCCCGATGGAGGCCGTACCGGACACCGCCGCCGGGCGGCACAGCGTCACGCGGGCGTACGGCCCGCCACACGCCCCGGCCCGGCCCTACCGGACCCCGGCACCTACCCCGGCCCGGTGCCCCCGCCGTAGCGGCGCGGGCACGGCACGGGCCCCACCCCCGGCACGGCCCCACCCCCGGATACCGCGCCAGCGCCCCGGCCCATGCCGGGGCCGGACGCCCCGCCCACCACGCCCCACCACCTGACAGTGAAGGAGATCATCATCATGGGTCGACTCGAAGAGCGCGCCAGTCAGCACGTCCACGACGCCCGCCACGCGCTGGGCGAAGCTCTCGACCGTGTCTGCTCCCTCGATGACGAGGGGAACCTGGACGACGCCACCCTGGCCCGCATCGCCCACCTCTACCACCGGATGAGCTGGTGGCAGCAGGTCACCGACCTCACCCACGGCATCGAGGACACCGTGGACGGCGGGACCGCGATTCTGACCGTGCGGCAACACGCCCGGGAGTTCCTGATCAGCGCCCGCCCATCTCGCGGCGGCCTGTTCGCCCAGGCCATGGCCGAATCCCGCCGCAACGCCGCCCAAGGCTTCCTCGCCGCAACCCAGAGAATCGCCGACGCCCTCACCCCACCACCCGCACCACCCGCACCGGCCACACCGGCCGCCCACCCCGATGACACCTACGGCGGACACGCCGGGCCCCTGCCCGACCCATGGACCACGCCCCCCGTCTTCTAACCCCAGCCGGGATACGGCCATGACCTCACATCCCGTCCGCCCGGCAGCGCGGGGACCGCCCCGCGCCGCCGCCCGGACAGCCCCACCCACATACCCCTCACCCCTCGCTCGTCCATGTCACCAACCGTCCATGTCACCAACGAAAGGACCACCTCCATGAACGACCTCTACGGGCCCGGCCCCCTTCCCCCGTACGGCACAACCGCCAGCGCCGCGACCGGCTCGAACCTCACCAACGCCGAACCGGTCGAGGAGGCGGGGTGCTCGATCGATGAGCTCACCACTGAGAAGATCACCGAAGCCCGGCACGCCTACTACACGGCAGCGGCCGAAGCCGTCGCCGCCCTGCAGAACGGCGAGTTCCTCTCCGCCGAGCAGGTATTCGCCGCCGCCTACGCCCAGACCACCCGCGCCTGGTGGGACGTCGTCGACGGACAGATCACCCTCAAGCGGCTGGCCTGCGACCACGCGTTGCGACGCGTGCGCACCATGGCCCGCCACTTCCTGACCAACGAAGCCCCCGCCAGACGACCGGGAACCCTCTTCGACCACGCCCTCGCCCACGCCGCCCGCATGGCCGCCCGCGACTTCCTCAACGACAGCGGCGAACTCCTCACCCACCACCTCGCCGAGTCCGGCGACGCAACCGACCATCCCGGGCCGGACATGCCGGTGGACCCCCGCCACCCCAGCGACCCGCACGCGCACCCCGGACCCGTTCCGGCGCAGCACTCCACGCCGGACACGCCGTGAACGCCCAACCGACCCCGTCAACGTCGCCCGGCGCTGACGTCACCACCCCACGAAAGGACACCCCTGTGAGCGACCACCCGCAGCACCCCGACACCCCGAAACCCCCACCCGACAGCGAAGCCGCCGCCGCCATCCTCACCACCGCGCCCGCGCCGGGCGAGACGCTGTCGATGGAGGCCATCATCGAGCAGGCCCGCACCACGCGGCGGCGCAGCAGCGAGGACATCGCCCGCAGGCTCGGCCGGGGGGAACACCTTTCCGCCGAGCAGTTCCACGACACCCTGCGCGCCCAGACCCTCGCCACCTGGTGGCTGCTGGTCGACCGGCACATCCGGCACGCGGGACGCAGCCAGGGCCTGACCCAGAAGCAGACACTGGCCAAATTCGCGGCCTGGATCAGCTCCTACCTCGACCACGACGACCCCACACCGGATGTCGCCATGGTCGTAGGCGTCCTCGGACCGGAGGTCGAGCACGAATTCTCCATCATTCACCTCAACCGGGCCATGGCCCTGATCCGGCGAGACGCGGCCCGGACCTTCATCGCTCAAGCCGAGGCACTCGCGCCGGCCTCCGCGGAGCAAAGTCCTGCTGCTTCATCCGGTGAAGAGGGGATGGCATGAGCGGCAACATCGCCAGCGGTGAGCTTGCCACCGCCGCCTCGCACCAGCCGGGCATGACGGCCTCCGCATCTGGACGCGCCGACGGGGTGGAGTTCTTCCAGATGATGGCCTGGCGATGGGACATCACCAAAGCCAAGAAGCTCACCCAGGGCCGCGCGCCGCAGGGCCGGATCGAACCCCGGGAATGGGCAGGCATGCTCCAACTGATCTCCATCAACCACGAGCACGCCGCCCAGACGGATCTGTCCGAGCCGCTGATCGTGGCCACCGTGCCGAACGGCGGCATGCTGATCATCGACGGCTGGCACCGCCTGTACAAGGCGCTGACCACCGAAGCACCCGAGCTGTCGGCCATCGTGCTGACGGCCGAGGAAGAACTCGCCTGCCGGATGCACGGAGGCGACAAGGGCCAGGGCTACCTGAGGTAGCGCCTGAGCCGGTAGCGCAAGGGGTATGCCCCGCCCAGCACAGTAACAGTGCGCTGGCCGGGGCATACCTCCTGCACCACCGGCTCACACAGGCGAGCCCGGCGGCTTGGGCGTCGCCCGGGTTTGACGCCTACCCGCCCTGACCATGGCGCCCTTCTCCATGATGGCCTCAATAGATGGGTTTGTTCCGAGACCGAGCACGCTGACGAATGAGCGAGGCGGTTCCGGCGCAGGTGCAGGCTTGATCCTCTTAACGACAGGGCCGCCGCCGTCTGGAGCATGAGGGTCGCGGTGGTGAACGGCGTGACCGATGAGGTGGAACGTGGACTCGATGGGGATCATGTAGTCGCGCAAGCTGGCCTCGTCCTCAATGGACAGGGTGGCGTCTTGGGGCCGGTTGCGGTTGTGCAGGTCGACGTTTTCGGCACTGTCGAGGCAGTAGTAGATCTCGCCTTCCAACCATCCGGCCTCGGCACTGTTCAGCTTCTCGTCATCGTTGGACTCATAACGGATGACCAGCACCCGATACCAGTGGTCACGTACTTTGAGCTGCTGCAGGACGCGGTTTCGGAGTCCGGGGTTGGTGGCTTTGCCGACGTAGGCTCCCCACCGGCCCTCGGCATCGGGGCGGTCGAGCAGGATGTAGGCACCGGGCACGTTCCAGCTTGGGTCCAGGCTCTTGACCTGGTGGCGATAGAGCAGAAGCATGCCGGCCACCTTGTGCTTGGCCCGAATCTTGATCGGCTCATCGGGGTACTCGGAGAGGGTGACGACGAGCGGGAACGCGGCAAGCCGTACAGCGGACACGGGGGGCATGGGGAGCTCCTTCACTTGGATCTACTGGAGATGTCCCGGCCAGTATCGGTCACATCGCTCTGCGTGACCACAAGTTTCGAGAAACAGGAAAAGGCCCTTCACCTGCGGATTTATGTCTGCACCTACGGACTTTCGTCGATGCGGCACCGGGCTCATGGCGTCACCCGCCGCCGTGACGGTGTCGGGCGGGTAGGCATCATGGGCCGGGCGGCTGTGGGCCCGGTGCGGCCCTACGGGGGCCCGGTACGGCGTCCCCCGCCCCCATGGCCCCGCCCCCGGCCACGGTTGCCGTCCTGCCGCCACGGGGGCTGTGGGCGGGTTAGCGCGGGTCGGTCCGGCCGGTGGGTGCGTGGGCGGCCGGGCGTGAGAAGCCGATCAAGTCATGGCGTTGGTAGGTGTCGATTTTGACGACGGTTCGCTTGTTGGGGGCGTGGATCATCTGGCCGCCTCCGATGACGAGGCCGACGTGTCCGGGCCCGTCGGGTTCCATGCGGAAGAAGGCGAGGTCGCCGGGCTGCTCCTGCCCCCGTGAGATGGGCGGGCCGTGCCGCCATTGGTCGGCGGCGACGCGCGGGATGGAGATTCCGGCGGCTTGGAAGGCGCGCATGGTGAGTCCGGAGCAGTCGAAGGCGTTCGGTCCTTCGGCTCCCCACACATACGGTTTGCCGAGCTGAGCGTGGGCGTAGGCGATGACGGCGGCGACCTGCTCGCCCGGGATGACGGTCACACACGTTCCCGCCAGCGCGTCGACCACGCGCTGGGCGAGCGGCTCCCACTGGGCGTAGGCGTTGGGATATCCGGAACGCTGAACGGCTTGCGCGGCCTGGGTGAGCGGGAGCCGCTCCCACCGCTTCACCTTGACCAGATGGTCATAGAAGGTGCCCGTGGCGTAACGCGGATCGAGGATCTGCTCGCGCGTTCCCCAGCCCTGGGAAGGACGCTGCTGGAACAGCCCGAGGCTGTCGAGGTGCCCGTAGGCCAGGTTCCGCAGCTTGGACTCCTGCAAAGCGGTCGCAACGGCGATCACCGCCGCCCGCGCGGGCAGACCGCGCTCCATCGCGACCTGGACAATCAGCGCCGCATGGGCCTGCTGCTCACCGTCCAAGGTCAGCGTGGCGGCGGCGACGCCGGTGGGTGCCGGGGATGCCGCGACCGGTCCACCCTCCCTGCTGGTCATCGGTGCATCGGGTGTGATCGCGCAGGCCACACCGCCGGGCGTGCCCGAGCCGGTCAGGATGCTCGTAGCGGCTGCGAGAAACGCCAAGACGATGAGCAGCAGGAGGGCGGCGCCGGCCGCGGCGGTCTTCACCTCTCACTCCCCTCTTGGCCGAAGATGCGGTCGAGGAAGGCGTTCTCGTCCTGGCTGGTGTCAGGCGGGTCGGGGATGGTGCCGAGGGTCAGGTGGGGCCATCCCTGGTCGAGGTTGGCCAGCCGCATGCGCGGCTGCCCGGCCTCGGCGAAGGCGGGCAGCCAGATGGGTCCGGCCGGGCTGTCGCCGTTGTGGGTGTGGACGGCGGTGGCGACCGGGATCTCATCGTCGTTGAGGTGGGTGGCGAGGAGTTTGCGCAGGTTGGTTTCGCGGGTGCGGTTGGGCAGCCAGAACAGCACGGGCGTGGAGAAGCGGGTGGCGTCGGCGAGGTCGCGGTAGTGGTCGACTTTGGCGGCGACGCGTTTGAGGGGTTCGGTGCCGGTGTCGTGCTCGAGGAAGAAGTCAATCTGGCGGCTGCTCTCGGTCCAGCAGCCGTAGGCGTCGGGGCGAGCCAAGTCGCCCCACCGTCTGCCGCACTCCATTTCTGACAACCATGCCTTCAATGCGGCGGTGGGGGTGTGGCGGGCGTGGGCGTGCAGGCGGGAGAAGAAGTCGTTGACGCCGACTTGATGATGGAGCCGAGAGGAGGCGGAGACCTTGGTGTCGGGGTCGTAGCCGAGCTCTTTCACGGTGACCTCGCGGCGGGCGGCCAGAACGTGCGCTCCGGCCTTGCCCAGCGCCCAGTGGATCGGGGCCGAGCCTGCACCGTATCCGGCCCAGGGCCGAAAGCGGACGACGGCGTTGAGCGCGAGCAGGGTGGACATGCGGGCCCGGGTGGCTTGCACGATGCCGAAGAACATGCGCTGGATCTGGTGCGTGGTCAGGACCTGGTGCCGGTGCAGGTGGTCGAGAATCTGGAAGTCGCGTTCGGTCAGGCGGGCGGCGAGCGCGGGCAGGGCGGCAGGGTCGAGGCGGGGCTGGGACGCCGGGAGGGGCTGGATGGTGAGCCGGGCCAGCTTGCGGGCCGCCTTGCGGGCGGTGGGCGGATGGGTCGGCGTGCAAGAGCATGAGCAGCCGCAGGGCTTGTTGGGCATGGCGAACCTCCGTGTGCGGGCAGGGCGAGGACAACGGTCGATCAGGAAGGGCCGGATTCGAGAACGGCCGCGTTCGGGAATGGCCGCGTTCGGGGATGGCCGGGTTCAGGAAGGGCTGGGGTCTGAGGTGGCGGCCGGGCCGGTATCGGAGGAGGTTTGGCCGGACGCGTCGAGGGCGGTTCTTTCCGCTGTGTGGCCTGATCTCCTGGCCGCTGCCTGGTGGGTGAAGCGCTGGCGGGAGGCGTGCCGGATCTCCGCCTCACGCCCTTCGACGGCGGCGGGCAGGGGCCGGGTGCGCAGGGTGAATGCTGTCGTTTGCTGGCCGTCCACGATCAGGCGGGCGGCGGCTTGGTAGGCGCCCAGGTGGGTGAGGTCGTGCGGGGTGAGCAGCGGGGCGGTGTGGTGTTTGAGCTCGCCGGCGTCTTTGGGTGAGGCGTTGAAGTACACCTTGTTGCGGGCGTCCGCGGAGAGTGCTTCGCGCAGGTCGGCGGGGAGCTGGTCGAGGTGCTGGTGGGCCAGCACCAGAGAGAGCCGGTAACCACGCGCCTCGGCCAGCACATCGTTGATGTGACCAGGCAGGTTCAAGAAGTTATGACACTCATCGATCACCAGGGAGGCGTCCGGCCGGTCGACCTCGGCAAGGTTCGAGCGGCGGGTGGTGGCCTGCCAGGTGTGGGCCAGCAGGATGGAGCCGAACAGCCGGGCCGCGTCATCGCCGAGGATGCCCTTCGGCAAGCGCGCGAGCACCAAGCCGCCCCGGTCGAGTAGCTGGCCGATGGGGACGGTGGTGTCCGGGCTGGCCAGCGCCTGCCGCACGAACGGCCGCAGCAGCACGGCGCGCAGCTTGTTCATGACCGGGCCGATGACGGTGGCCTGCCCGGCCGGGGTGAGGGCTTCGTAGGAGTCCCAGAACCCGGCCAGCAGCTCATCACGTAGCTCGGCCGTGGTCCGGGTACGGAACGCCGAGTCGGTCAGCAACCTCGGCACATCCGCCAAGGTCGCCTTACGACCCAGGACCGAGGTGAGCGTGAGACAGGTGGAACGCAGCAGATCGTCCACGCGTGGTCCCCAGGCTGTGGAGAAGCACCGGTGGAAGATGGTCACCACGGAGTCGACCGCGAAGGCCGGGTCGTGCCCCGCGAGGATGTTGATCGACGGTGGCGGAGCCGGGTCCTGCGGATCGAACACCACCGTCCTGCCGACGGCCCGCGCTGGGAGCCGGTTGAGAATGTCGGTGATCAGGTCGCCCTTCGGGTCGATGACCAGGGCGCCTCGCCCTGCGGCTGCGTCGGCCAGGACCATGTTCGCGAGCAGGGTGGATTTGCCGACGCCGGTGCCGCCGAGCACGTGGGTGTGATGCCGCCCGTCCCGCACCGGGAGCGCTATGGGCCGTTGGGGGCCGCTGTCGGCGTCGCCCAGGACGCGGGCCGTGCCGCCCGTCGCGTTGCGCGGTACGGCCGGTGACGGGGCGACGGGGCGGGCCCCGGCGCGAGTGACGCCGGGGGCATCGATGTCCCACGGCAGGTGCGCGAGCGCGGCCAGCTCGGCGACGGACAGCAGGTAGCCGCGGTCGAGACGCCGCGAGCTGATCACGCGGGCGGGCCGGAAGAGGCGGGCTCGGCGCAGGTACTGGTGGCTGCCGGTGAACAAGGCGAAGACGCCGGCCAGAGTGTGGGCTTGACCTCGCAGCCACCCACGAACCAGATCACCAGAGCCCGAACCCGAGTCCGACTCCGCGTGGTCTGGCCGGAGACTCACGGCCGGTGGGGTGGAGGTGGGCTGGCGGCTGGTGGAGACGGCGTAGCGGATGGCCACCTCATAGCGCGGCTGACCGGCCTTCGCGAGGATCACCCGCACCTGTTCCGCGCGTTCGGGGAAGTCACGGGCCAGCTCGCCGGTCCGGTGGTGGTCATGCGAGTCGGCAGGCATGGGGAGGATGGCGTCGAAGAGGCGGCCGATGTGGTTGCGGCTGCCGCCGCCGCGTAGGTGGGCGGCGGCGCGGTAAGCGTGGCGGAGACGGCGGCCGGTGGTGGGGCGGGCGAGGATCTGCACGACCGCGTGTTCGCCTTCGCGCAGGCCGCTCATGGCTTCGAGCAGGGAGCGGGCGGGGTCGTGGTCGTGGTCGGTGGTGAGCGGGAAGTGCTCGGGCCCGGCCAGCACCAGGCGTCCGCCCGCGACCTGCGCGCCTTCGGGCAGGGGTGAGGTGGCGGGCGAGGTGGTGGTGGTTGCGCCGGGCCAGGCGGCTTGGATGGTTTTCTCCACGATGCCGGGCGGGATGGTGCCGGGTACCCAGAGGCGGATGCGGACTCCGGCGTCGCTGCCGTGGTACTCCCACACCAGGTGCGGCTGCCCGGTGAAGAACCGCGCCCACGCGGGCCGCAGCAGCCCGACGAGTTGCCGCCACAAGACGAGGGCGCCTTCGGGGTCGCTGCGCGGCGGGGAGGAGATCTCGATCAGCCGGGCCTGGGGGGTCATGTCGGCGTGGTGGGCCCAGCCGAGCAGGCAGCGCACCGCACGGACCGCCGTCCAGGTGACGGCCCAGGCGGCGGCCAGGTAGGGGCCGTAGGCGAGGGCGAACTCCGGAAGCCGGGCGGGTAGCTCGGCCAGGAAGTCGAGAGCCTTCCGGACGTCGTGCTCATCGATCCCGCACAGCAGACACGGGTTCTCGGGGTCGGTGCTGATCGAGTGGTTCAAAGCGGGTCGCCTTCCTCATCGTCGTGGTTGTTGGTGTTGGTGTTGGTCTTTGCGGTGAAGGTGGTCGGCATAGGCGGTGGCGCAGGTGGTTGGTTGACCTCGGCGTGCTGGTCGAGTTCGGCCAGGTGGGCGGGGTCGGTGGTGACCAGGGCCGCCTCGGCGGGTGAGGCGATGATGTGGAAGGCGGCTCGGCTCGCCGGCCCGGCCACCAGGAGCGCCTCGCCTCGCTCCGCGGTGAGCAGGAACTGGCGCTCGCCGTCGGTCAGGTCGAAGGCGTCCCCGACCGCACCGATAGCTTGCGGCGCCTGGCGAAGGAGAATCTGATTGGCCGCGTTGGCGACGATCGCCTGCCCCAACTCGCTACCGAGCAGGTCGGCGGCGTCCTGAGTGATGACCGCGAGCCCGGCCCAGTGCTTACGGGCCGCCTTCGCCATCCGAAACAGAAACTTCGCCCCTTCGGGCTCCTTCATCAGCAGCCACGCCTCATCCACCACGACCAGGCGTTTGCGCCGGTCGCGCGGATTGGCCACCCGCCGCCAGATGGCATCCAGCGCGAGCAGGGTGCCGACCGCTTTCATCTCTTCCGGCAGATCACGCAGGGAGAAGACGGTCAGGTGCCCGGCGGGTTGGGTGGTGGTGGGTCCGTCGAAGAGGGCGCGGTAGGAGCCGGAGACGTAGGGGGCGAGCTGCGCGGCCAGCTCGGCTCCCGCTGACCCGCCGCCTTCCCCGCTTTGAGTTTCGGTCAGGGTGGTGACCAGATCGGCGAGCAGGGGTGCGGGCCGGGTCCAGGTGGCCGGGTCGCGGGTGATTCCGGCGGCTTGGTAGGTGGCCAGGATCGCTGAGTCCAGCGTTGCCCGCGTCTGGGCGGTGGGCTGGCTGCCGAGCATGGTGGCGATCAGGGTCTGCAGGAACATCGCCCGCCGCGACAGCACGTCATCGCGGGGGCCGTGGCTGGCGGGCAGGTCGAACGGGTTCCATCGAACTCCGGCCGCGCCGAGGTGCAGGCAGGTGCCGCCGACCGCTCGCGCGAGGCGGGCGTACTCGTCTTCGGGGTCGACGACCGCGACCTCGACACCTTGGTAGAGCAGGCGCAGGGTTTCGAGTTTGGTGAAGTAGCTCTTGCCAGCGCCGCTTCTGGCGAGGACGACGGAGTTGTGGTTGTCCTGGCCGTAGCGATCCCACAGCACGACGCCGGAGCCGGTCGCGCTCAACCCATACAGCACGCTCGTCTGGCCGATCTCGGTGGCGAGGTCGGGCGAGGTGAACGGGAAGCTCGCCGCGAGCGCTGTCGTATCGAAAGTGCGCGTCATGCCCAGGGAGTCGACGCCGAGCGGCAGCGTGGTGGTCCATCCCTGCAAGGCGCGGAACGTTGCCGGTTGCGCATCCAGCAGGAGTGAGGAGGTGAGCGCGCGGACGCGGTCGACCTCGGCGGATAGTTCCGGCTCGTTGGGGGCGTGGACGGTGAGGTAGAGGCCGACCTTGAACAGGCGGCCGTGGCCTCGGGCGAGGCTGTCGGCCAGGTCGGTGGCGTCATCGGCGGCGGCCTCGGCAGCAAAATCCTGGAGGCGGCCGTGCTGGGCGTCGGTGCGGCTGGCTGATTCCAGGCGGGCGAGCTGGCGGCGCAGCCGCATCGCGGCGACCTGCTGCGGAATCGGTTCGATGTGCAGGGACACATCGAGATGGCCGGGGTAGGTGAGCAGCGGTTCCAGCCACCCTGCGCCGACCTCGCGCGGGTAGCCGGTCACCGCGAACGACGCGCAGACGGCGCTAGGCAGAGTGAGGGTCCGCACGCCCACACCGACAGCGGCGGGGTGGGTCAAGGCGCTCGGCTCCGGGGCGTGGGTACGGCGGCGCAGCTTCATATGGTGCTCCTGACCGAGGCGGAGGTGATGAGCTCGTCTGGCAGTGCCTGGCCGGCGGCATGGCGGGCGCCGGGGTCGAGGCACTCGGTGAGCGCCTGGGCGGCCTCGTCGGCGTCCAGCACGCGGGTGGTCACACCGAGCGAGGCCAGCGCGCGTTCGGCTTCAGCGGCTCGCCGCAAGACGACCGCGGCCGAGGCGTCGCGCCGTACCGAGCGCCGCCCCCGGCTGCTGGCGGAGTGGTCACGAAGCACGACGAGCACCTGCCTCTGCAGCAGTTCACGCGAGGTGTTCAGGTCGGCCAGGTAGGCGGCGTGCTCACGGGCGGCCTGGGCCAGCGCCGGGTGCGGCAGGGCCTCGGCTCGGGCGTCGATGGTCTCGGCCAGGTCGGTCAGATCCGCTGGCCGGGCTCGAGCCAGCAGCTGCACGGGGGCTTCCAGCGAGTTCAGCCATCGGCCGAACCCGCCGACGAGCGCGGCTTGCTCGCCGGTGGTGCGCAGGTGGAAGGACAGGGTGCCGGTCTCCACCAGCACGGCTACACCGCCATCTGCCAGTTCGAGCGCCCCGTCCGTACGGATCGCCCGCACCGGGAGCCGGAGCGGGGCGGGCAGCTTGCCGCGCAGGCGGCACCACCTCGGCGGTTGGGTCACTCCGTCCGGCGCGGCCACCAGCTTCTTGCTGGCCTGGCCGTGCAGCAGTGCGGCCAGCGCGAACCGATCGAGGCTCAGCCCGTCCCGCCGTCCGAGGGCGATGGCGATGCCGAGAGCGACGAGCGGAAGCAGGATCGCCGCCAGGATGACCACGGGCAGAAGCTCATGGAGCAGGTAGTAGACGGCGGCGGCGATCCCACCGGTCAGGGCGACGATGAGGAGTTGGCGGATGGTGAGTCCGTAGGCGATCTTGTCGGGTTGGTTGATGTCGGCCGGGATACGAGCCAGCAGCGGCGGCGGCTCAACCTCGGGCTTCATGACTTCCCTCCTCGTGGCTGGCGTTGGGTGCGCGGGATGCGGCGGGGCGGCGGATCAAGCCGCAGACGCAGCTGGCCGGGACGAGGCGCGCGGGTGGGCATGCCGGGCAGCCGGTCTTGCACCCACGGCGGCCGGGGCCGAATCCACGGGCCTGCCGGTGGCGTACGCGGCGGCGCGGTGCCGGGCGGTGTCGGTGGGCGCGGGACACGGGTGACGGGGAACGGCAGCGCAAGCTGGGTGCCCTGCCGGGCTCTCCGGGCCAATGCGGCGGCGGCTTCCGGTGTCGGCGGGGCTGGGCTATGGGCTGGCAGGTTGAGCGGGAGTTCAAGCTGCTGCCAGGCAGCCTTGCGGTTGGACATGGCGGCTCCCGTCGATGAGTTGGGTCCGGGTCGCTTGGGCTTGTTCGGGCCGCCCGGCTTGGGGCCAGCGCCGCCACGGCCCTTGCCTCGGCCTGGTCCGCCGTGCCGGTGCGTGGCTGTCTTGGCCCCTTTGCCGGCGGCGGCTGCGCGACGGCCTTGGCCGAGGGCGCGGGCGGCTCCGAGGGTCTTGTAGATGATCACGGCCTTGATCAGCCGTTTCAGCAGCTGAGGCTGGGCCTGCTGCCAGATGGTGCGAGCCACCCAACCGGGGATCTTGATCAGCACGAACAAGACACCGATCAAGATCAGAATGTCCAGGGCCCGGTTCGCGGTGGGCCGCAGCATCGCCCCGATCGCATCCCCGGTACTCGGGTTCGCGGGGGCGAGCGGATAAGCGGCAGCTGAATCTGTGAGCAGCAGTTTGAACGCGAGGATCAGGCCGATGGCTTGCAGGATCTGGATGGCCAGCAGCCCGCCGACGCACCGCCACCACAGCTTCGCGACGCCCTCGGTCTGCGGCAGCGCATGACACAGCAACGCCAAAGGTGCGGCGATGATGAGGAACAGCAGCAGGGTGATGCGGATGATGCCGATGAAGGCCAGCACGAACCCCATCACCACCGCGACCGCGATCAGCAGCACCAGAAACAGCACGATGCCTTTCGGGTCTTTGATCAGGCCGTCGACCTTGGCCGCGATGAAGTTCCCCGCCCGCGCGGGGTCCACACCGTCACCGAGCAGCGCGGCGACCATCGCGTTGGCCAGCTCGATGGCGTGCTGGCAGATCGTCAGCGAGGCGTTCACGGTGATGACGGCGATCACCAGGCGCGGGATGACCTCGCCGGGTGTGGTGGACAGGCCCGAGCTGCCGTAGGCCATCACGATCACCCCGGCCGCCAGCACCATCAACACCAGCAACGCGTTCGCGATCAACCGGACGTGGCCGTTCAGCTCCCGGACCCGCTCCAGCATCAGCGGCGGCGGCGCGGCCAGCAGGGCGCTGCCGGCCAGGACGAAGGCAGGTTTGATGGCGTCGGTGACCAGGCTGGTGAACCAGCCGTTCATCGCCTGGTTGAGCTTGCACCCGGCATCCATCCACCCGCACTCGGCCACCCCGCCCGGTGCCGACGGCGAGGTGGTGGATGGTGGGGCGGGTGGAATCCAGGTCACCTGCGACGGCTTCGGGCTGGCGCTCGTTGTGGGTGATGGCGTGGGTGTGGGGTCGGCGCTGGCCGGTGCAGGCGTCGCTATGGAGCTTGCAATGGCCGTCATCGTGAGCAGCGCCCAGACGAGAAACGCGCGGTGCAGCCAGCTTGCCCGGATGCGCGGTCGTCGCCTCTGATGGAGGCGGTTCACTCCGCGCCCACGATGCCTTTGAGAATGGTCACCAGGAGCGGGGCCAGGGCGGCGATCCCATACCCGAGCCCGGCGTAACGCAGGCCCTTCTTGGCGGACTCGACCTCGCCGGGGTCGCCACCGGCCAGGATGTAGCGAACTCCGGCCACGGTCAGGAACAGGGTGGCGAGGGCGACGAGGAGACCGACGATGACGTTGCGCAGGTTGTCGATCACCGTGTTCAGCGAGTCCGGCGGCGCGGCCAGCACCCGGCCGGGCGCGTAGACGGTGGCGGCGGTAGCGGTCGTGGTGGCGTGGGCGAGGGCGTAGCTGAGCAATGCCCCCAGGGCGATCGTGACGAGGACAAACAAAGCGGCCAGGGCGATCTTGAGGCTGTGGGCTTGTGAGGTGGTGGTGCGGCGTGGGCGGGTCATGGGCTGTCCCCCGGAAGTTCTGGTGCTGGTCGAGCTGGCGGGTGGTGCGATGGCGGAGGCGGCGCGGAGGGGGCCGGGCCCGGCGGCGGGGCCGGGTGGGCGTCCTCCTTCGAGGGCGTGGAGTGGTGGGCTGGGCCGGGTGACAGGGACCGGCGACCAGGTAGGTCCCGCTGCCGGGCTCGGCGCCCCTTAAATCCGCGCTGCCTTCACTTGTCCAAAGACCTGGTCGAAGAGCCGAGATCGGACAGGGCGGCCAGCGGACTTTGCGCGCTCTTTGCTGGCGGGTCCCCGCTGGCGCGCGGTCCGATCGCTACAGGCGGCGGGCGAGAATCGCCTGGTAGAGGGCGTTCTCGGCCCGCTGACGGCGCTTGAGGACGGTGCAGTAGAGCAGGCCGCGGCGACGGCAATATGCGGAGAGCGGGATGCCCTCCAGCCGGGTAAGCCCGATCAGCTCCGCCGACGCCTGGGTGATAACCCCTTCGGCGGCTGCCTGGGCGAGCAGCAGGTCGGGGTGGCCGGCCGGGTAGGAGAGCGCCTGCTGCCCGTTCTCGGCATGGTCGAGCAGGTCGGGGTCGTCCAGCAGGCGCGGCGGCTCGACCGCGGATGCCCGCAGGACGGCGTACTGGGTCAGCCGGGACAGCCGCAGCAGCGGGTGCGACCAGGCCAGGTTGACCCGGATGAGGGCTTCCATGAAGGCGGTCAGGATCTCGGCTTCGAGGTCTTCCTGGTCCATGCGGGCGAGCCGGTCCGGATGGTCGGTGTGCTCGGTAGGGAGCTTGGTGGTGAGGGCGGTGACCAGGCGGCCCAGCATCGGGCGGGCCAGCGCGACGGCGGCCACCATCCACGCACCCCGGTGGGCGCGGGCCTGGGTGATGAGGTGGCGCCAGACGTGGTCGCGGGTGGTGCGCGTGCAGGACCGGCGCAGCAGAAGCTGCCGCAGCTCATCCAGCGGGATCAGCCGAGCCGGAAGCCCCTCACCGAGGGCGGCCCCGTCAACCGACAGCGGCTCGGGGCCGCGCATGAGCAGGTCGAAGGCGTGCCCGGCCACATCCAGCGGCAGCGAACTCGCGAGGGATGCGGGTGTGGTGGCCGAGGCCGTCAAGGTCGCGGCGGTGGTGGTGGTGGCCGGGGTGGTGTCCGTGGAGAGGCGGACCGAGGTGTGGAACATGGGCGACGCTCCCGATGCGGAGAGGCGGTTGAGACGTCGCCATCCGGTCAGAGCGCCCGTACAAGAAACCCACAGAAAATGATCAGACATCGGGCACGGCAAAGACCACACCAGCATTCACTGATGCTCCGGAACCATGTATGACCTGCGAAAACGTAGAATCTGGCCGTGTGGGCCCATCGGGCGGCGGGTTGCGGCCTGCCGTGGAACTGGGCGCGGAAACCTGTGCTGACCTGCGAGAACAAGGCTCGTCCGAGATTCTCGGGTCAAGCTTGCATCAAAGGGGTAGACGCCCTGAACTGGGGGCGGCTCGCTTCACGCGCGGTCGACGATCACCTGCGGCACCGTCATCGCGCTCGACGGCCGTCGGACAGGCGTTCAGAGGCCCTGGCCGGGCTCGTCATCCGGCCGGCCGGGGAAGGTGAGGCCGGCTGGTGCACGGGCGGCTTTAGGGACCTCGGCCAGCTCACCCAGCTCCGCGACCGCGTCCGGGGCGAGCAGAAGCTGGCCGTAGAAGCCGCCGTACTCCGGCTTCAGATTGGCGGCCATCATCGCCTTCACCTGAACGACCAGCTTGACCAAACGGCGCTCGGCCAGCTCATCCATACGGCTCGGCAACCCGTCCACCTTCCACAGCCTCATCCGTGCAGAGGCTTGTTCTCTGACCTGTCGCAGTGAAGGTTGAGCGTTCCCACCGAAGGTTGAGGGCACAGCCGCGCAAGCACGATGGGTGAAGCCGCATGGCGGCCCTCGCATCGCACGCAGTGGAGGACGAATGGCAATTGAGGCAGTAGTGAAGGTCATTTGATGGCATCTTGGAGGCATGAGGCCTACCTCTGTCTTAGTGCCCCGGCGACTGGCTCACCTGGCCACTGATTCCAGGGGCTATCCCGTGATCGCGACAGTGGAACGTGATGCCGATGAAGCAGTGCACTTCGGCAGTGTCAATGAGAAACGCAAGCTGGCCCTTGCTACGTTCGACTGGTGTGCAGTGTGCGGCCTGCCGTTCGGCGAGGAACTGCGCTGGCAGGTCATCTCCTTTGCGGAAGCCGGCGGCGGAGATCTAGATGATGGTGTTGTGTGCGGTGAGGCACCTGTGCACGAGATCTGCGCCGTCTATTCGGCGCAAGTCTGCCCGCATCTGAGTTCTCCTCGTCATCGGCTCGGTGACGAATGGCGTCGTGGTACGCGGCGACAGCAGGTCATCAGAATGGCGGGCTTCCGCAAGACCGAGGGTCTCGTGGCCGCCAGATCAGGGTTGCAGAACAGCGCCTTCGTCCTCCACTTCGTCCAGAGCGGCTATGGAGCAGAGTTCTCGTACGAGACGCCGGACGAGCTCACCGACCGCTATGAGAAGCTGCTCGCCGTCGAAAACGTTCCCCCGGTTCATGGCGCGGAGGCCGAGCTGATTGCCATGTTCAACCAGGTCGATGACAAGGGCGGAAGTGTGGCCCTCGCCGCGTTGGTGGCGGGCGCGGCATTTCTGCCCAATGTAGCCCGCGTGCAGGGGATGAGCCGACTCACCGGCTATCGCAGGACGGCCCTCCAGTGCATGGATCTTAGCTCCATTGACCCTGGTAAATGGGTGAGTGGAGGCTCCCTTAACGCCGTCAGTCGTTGGCTGCTGGAGCAGCCGCATCTGCCTCCCCTCCTGGAGAGATGGCGAATGCTGGGGCGACGCAAGGCACGATCGAATGGGATCGCCACCGGAAACGATGGTGCGGCTGGCCCTGGACGGGAGGTGGCGAAGAACGCCCCATGCCCGTGTGGCTCTGGTCGCAAAGCACGACGTTGCCACCCAGCCGGGATCGCTAACGCGTGACTTTTCGGGCCAGTAACGCGAACGCGCGGAAATACCCTCAAAGCCTCAGTCTCAAGTCAACTTCGGTCCTCGTGTCACACACAGCACCGGCTGAACCTGCACTGACCGGTCCCATCACACTTCGATGAGAAGACCGCCGCCCACCTGCCTTTGGTGACAACGCCCAACATTCGCTGCAACGGAACATTCTCAGCGTCTGCCGCCCCCGCCAGGCGTTGCCCGGAACTTGTACGAAAACGCTGTGACCTGCGAAAACAGTGTCAGCAGTGGGGTGGGGCTGGCTGCCGGGCCGCGATGAGGTGAGGCGCTGGCCCGGCGCGAACGGCGGCCGGGGGCAGGACGCCCCCGAACGGGCCGGACCCCCTCCAGCGTCCGACCCGTTTGCCGCACCAGTATGGGCGTAGTCGAGCGGACACGTTGGGTGAATAGCGTAGGTGAGGTGCGGTAATGCGCCCGACCGGATGCCGGGATGGCCTCGATGATCTGGCAGATACCACCGCCTCCCGACAGGCTGTCCACAGCCTGTGCATTACCGAGGAAGGAGCCTTCCTGCGGGGAGCATGGTGAGCGTGACACGGACCGGCATGACGCGATCTTTGCTTGACGGCCCGTCCCAACTCGACCCTGGCGGCAGGTATTTGGATAAGTGACAGGGATCAGTGACCCGGTGCTCGGGCCACACCCACATGACCAAGCCCATCAACCACCGCATCACCCTCGACTACGACTTCCACAACGAGTACGGCGCACCCGCCGTACTGACCGCTGATCCGCGCGGACACCTCACGGTGAACCGTGAGGTGTCGGACCCGGCGCGGGGGCATCTGCCGCTGACGGTGTGGCTGGCCGCCGCCGACTGCGAAACGGACGCCGCCTGCCAGGCGGGCTGCTGCCACCCGGTCAGCGGCCCGCTGGCCCGCCACCTCATCGCTGCCTGCACCCGCATAGGCGAGAGAGTCATCCACCTGACCGCCAGCGACCACCAGGTGGCCTCGGCCGCGCTGACGGCTGGCCGCCTGCCGGTCGCCATCTACACCTACGCGCGCCAGGCGGGCGTCACCTGGACGCGGCTGGCCCGCCTGCACCCGGACTACGACCTGCACAGGGTCGACGCACGCATCACCAACGCGCCGGGCGCGGACACCCCACCGCTGCTGGCCGACCTGACCGGCAGCGCCGGGCTGGTGGTGTCGGAGCAACTGTGCAACCAGCCCAGCCCCGAGTACCCATGTTCGGCCGAAGACGCCCTGCTCTACGACATCTCCACGGCTGCCGGGCTGGTCAAGCCGGGCGGGCACCTGGCCGTGATCACCGGCCACCACCGCGCCGACGGCGCGCCCGACCCGCTGCCGCAGATCATCACCCAGGCACACGCGGCTGGGCTGGTGTATCTGCAGCACATCATCGCCCTGCGCCGGCCCGCCTCCAGCAGCCGTCGCTTCTGCGAACGCGGCAAGTTGGACACCTGGCAGGAACGGCCGGAGCGCTCCGGGTCGACGGCGAGCGCACCCGCGCACAGCGACGTGCTGCTCTTCCGCAAACTGACCATGCCTTCGAGCTCACGTGCGCACGCAGCGACCTCCGTGGCGAAGGCCGGAGGTGCTCACTGATGACCGAGCAGACGCACGCCACGATGACGGAGTCCGTGTGGGCGACCGGTCAGCAGCCCTCGCGGGTGCAGCGGCGGGGCCGGTATCTGCCGGAGTCGATGCGGCATCCGGGCAAGATGCTGCCGTCCATCGCGGCCCGCGTGATCGGCACCTATACCGCTCCGGGGGACCTGGTGGTCGATCCCATGTGCGGGATCGGCACCACCCTGGTCGAAGCCGCACACCTCGGCAGGCACGCCGCGGGTGTGGAGTATGAGGAGAAATGGGCGCGCCTGGCGGTCGCCAACCTCGCCCACGCCCGCAAACAGGGCGCGGAAGGGTTCGGGCGGGTGGTGGCCGGAGACGCCCGCAACATCGCCCACCTGCTGCCCGACCTGGCCAGGCAGGCAGCCTTGGTGCTGACCTCGCCGCCATACGGCACCTACACCCACGGCCACATCCGCTCCACCCGCGACACCGGCCAACCGGGCGTGCGCAAGTGGAACCAGCACTACTCGGCCGATCGCGGCAACCTCGCCCACCAGCAACTCCCGGCGCTGCTGCATGGGTTCGGCCGCATTCTGGCCGGGTGCGCGAGTCTGCTGCGGCCCGGCGGGGTGGTGGCGGTCACCGTGCGGCCGTACCGGGTGCGGGGTGAGCTGGTCGACCTGCCCGGCCACGTCCACCAGCTCGCCGAGGAAGCGGGGCTGGAGTTCGCCGACCGGATCGCCTGCCTGCTGTGCGGGCTCGGCGACGGCGTCCTGCTGAACCGAGCGAGCTTCTTTCAGCTCCACGAGGCCCGCAAAGCATGGGCGCGCGGCATACCGATCCACGCAGTCGCGCACGAGGACCTGCTCATCTACCGCACGAGAGCAACGCCTCATCCGGGGCTGGCCGCGCCCGACCCCCACCTCCCAGAGGGCCACGAGCTGGAGTAGCGCCCCATGGGCCCCTGTTCCCGGCCCGGATGCGGGCCGCGAACAGGGATTCGAGCCCTGACCTGCGGACTTCGCTTGACACGGGCCAACAAGGTGGGCGTCGATACCGCCGCCACCAACCCCGACCCCGCACCGAACCCCGGCACGCCGGGGGCTGTGACCGGCCCGTCGCCAACGGGACGGCCACACCCCGGCCCGGTGACGGGGCGGGGGTGGGTTGGTGACGTAGCGCCCACCACAGCCCGCCCGGCCGCACCGGGCCGCGCATCCCGCGCGGCCCGACCTGCCCCTATTCATCCACGCGCATGGAGGTGATGCATGACCGGCACAACCCCGAACCAGCCCCTCGACGCCGAGACAGCCGGACGCCCGGAAGTGGTGAGCCTGCTGGCGGCCGGGCGGCTGCTCGGCATGGGCCGCACCAAGACATACCGCCTAGCCAAGGCAGGCGCGTTCCCGTGCCGGGTGCTGCGCATCGGCGGCCGATACGCCGTACCGGTGCGCGGGCTGCGGGCGCTCCTCGACCAGCCAGAAGAACACGGCGGCGATGGCCGCCAGACACGAGAGGAAGGATGATCACGATGGCGAATGACCCGTGCACGACGAAGGCGGTAGGTAGGGAGGTGTCCGTCGCCAAGGGCACCACGCACAAGATCTGCGCCTGCATCGATCCCGACACCGGCAAGAACATCGGCAAGACATGTCCGAAGCTGCGCACCACGCACGCCAACGGCGGGAAACGGTGGAGCTCGACGCACGGCACCTGGGCCTACCAGCTCGAACTCCCCGCGCACGCCGACGGCAAGCGCCGCACCCCGCTGCGGCGGCGCGGCTTCCTCACCTTGGAGGACGCGGAGGCGGAGCTGGATCACGCCCGCGGCCTGCTCGCCCTGGACCCCGACCCGGCCGTACGCAGGCAGGTCACCGCACTGATGCTGTCGGTGCTCAAGACCACCATGCAGCTTCCCGACACCGAAGAAGTACGGCGCAAGGTCCGCACCCATCAAGATCTGAACCGGCACATCACCGTCGGCGAATGGCTGGAGGAGTTCCTCAAGCGCAAGCGAGCCATCGAGCCCACCACCCGGCGCTCGTATGAGTCGCACATCCGGCTGTATCTGATCCCGTACCTGGGTGACATCCGGCTGGACCGGCTCCGCGTGTCGGACGTCGCGGGCATGTTCGACGCGATCGAGGAGTTCAACGACATCATCGCCACCGAACGCACCAGCGGAGACCCGGCCCGTGTGCGGGCGGTGCGGTATCGGCGTCCGGTGGGCCCGAGCACGATGCACCGCATCCGGGCGACGCTCCGGCACGCGTTGAACATCGCCATTCGGCAGGACCGGTTGCTGGACTTCAACCCCGCCGCCGTCGTCGAACTCGCTACCGCCTCCCGGCCCAAGCCGCTGGTCTGGACTGAGGAGCGGGTCGCCCAGTGGCGCCTCGACCACGCCACCCACCTGGGCCTGCTCAAGCGGGCCCGCGAAGCCAAGGGAGGCAAGGAGGGTAAGCGGGTCGACCCGGTAGTCGCCTACATCGGTGCGCCGCGTCCCTCGCCGGTGATGGTGTGGACCCCGCAGCAGACCCAGCAGTTCCTCGCCCACGCCCGCAGGGATCGCCTGTTCGCCCTGTACCGGCTGTATGCGATCAACGGCCTGCGCCGGGGTGAAGGCGTAGGTATCCGCAAGCCGGATGTCGATTACAAGGCGTCGCGGATCGGGATTCACTGGCAGATCACTCAGCTCGGCTGGGACGCGATCCAGGGCACCCCGAAGACCGATGCCAGCGATCGGGAGATCGCCGTCGACGCCGAGTCGATGACCTGGTTGAAGGAGCATCAACGGCGGCAGGCGCGGGAGCGGCTGGCCGCGGGGGCGGAGTGGGTGGAGTCCGGGTTCGTCTTCACCGACGAGATCGGCCGGCCTCTGCATCCGCAGTATGTGACGGATCGCTTCTACGCGATCTGTTACCAGGCCGGACTGCCACCGATCAGGTTGCATGACCTGCGCCATCTGGCGGCCACAGCGATGCTCGCGGCCGGGGCGGATGCCGTCCTGGTGCAAAAGGCGCTCGGGCACCGCACGGCGTCGTTCACCCGCGACACCTACATCAGCGTCTACCCCGAAGCCGCTGCTGCAGCGGCCGAGGCGACGGCCGCGTTCTTGACCGGAACACCCGCACCCGCACCCCGGCCACTACCACCCATTCGCCGGGGCACCCGTGCCGGAGCGAAGGGTACGGTATCCGGTGAAGCCGGTGGGACGGTGATCCACCTGCCCACCAGCTAGAGAGCCGCGATCAGGTGGCAGAAGGGGGAGGTAGGTCAGCCGCACGCTGACCTACCTCCCCTTTCCCGTTCTCTCCTTTCCCCCGCAGCGGGAACGGAGAGGGCTTCGGGACGGGATGAGCGGCCGATAGGGGGAGGGTGACTCCCCGCCTTGCGCTACGTCCCGAAGGCCCCGGGAGGGTCCGGCAGCAGGGCGCGAGGGAGGTAGCGCCACCGCTGCCGGACGTTCAAGGGTTTGAGGGGGTGGCGGCTCCAGTGCCGTGTCGTGGACCCCGGATGCCACGCACGTGTGACGCTGCTGGAGCCGCCCGCGATGGTCTGGTGAGTCAGCGGCTGCACCAGACCATCAGCGTTGGCCGACCGGGCTTCAAGGACGGTCAGCCAAGGGGTGTGGCTGCTCTCCGCACAGCGGAGGCCCGAGCAGCCACCTCCCCTCCCCCTTGACGGGCACGGTCGCCTGCGCGCAACCGTTCCCGCCAGAGGGGGCCTGGGTCCGGTAGCGGCACCCGCGATGACTGGGAGCGTGCCACTACCGGACGATCATGAAGATCTCGGGGGTGGGCGGCCCCCTTCTACGCCTCACGGCCTGTGCAGCCGCGCTCCGCACCAGCGCAAAACAGGGGCCGCCCACCGGTTGGCCGGGCGGAGGGAACCACCCGGCCTATCCCGGAGGGTGGCTGACCGGACCTCCTCGGCTATCCGGCCAGCCACCCCAAGGGGTGACCGCGTCCGCGGTTGCCTGAGGCGCTCGCGGTCACCCGATTCTCGGGAATACGGCCAGGCGGGCCTACGCATCCGCCCGCTGGCTGCTGTCCCGAGAAGCCTTCGGAAATCTCGCTGGTTCACTTTCGGTTGACGAGGGGCGGCCCCTCCCATCGCGGCGTCGGCGTTCGCGATGGTTCCCTCAGCAGACAAGGGACCGCCCCTCAGGCGACGATCGACGCGAGCGGGGGACCCGCGTGTGATCGCCGCACAAGTGGGTGGCAGACTGCCGGACGCAGTCAGCCACCACAGGTGACCACGCGCTGCACATCACACGGTCACCTCGGACTCGGACAGGACGCCGGTCACGGTCGCCCACCACCCGGCACCCATCCGAGAAGCCACTACGGGTTGCCGTCACCCGCCCCGGCCCCGGCCGGGATGTCACCGCCAGAGACACCCCGATCGGAGCGGTGCGAGTGAGGGCGCTGCCATCCACGGCCCCGCCGAACGGGCGGTGATCGTGGTGACAGGGCCGATCGCCGCCGACCCCCCGGCCGCTGACAGCCACGACAGGGCCGCGACACGGGGCCCACAGCACCCGGCCCCGGTCGGCGTGGTCCCGTGCCGGTCAGACGGTGTCCGGGGCCGCCACCGCCAGCACCCGACCCACACGATCGGCCGCCCGGTCCGGGTAGGCCACCTCAACGATCGGCTTCGCCCACGACCACCAGAACAACCACTCACCCTCCCGCGGCACAGCCGACACGACCTCGGCCAGCGTGGTGGCCTCCGGGTTGATCACCCGCAGACGCGGCAACCGCCCCGCATCGGTCAGCACCCGCGCGAGTAAACCCCGCGCCTGCAACACCCGCTGCAGATCGGTCAGATAGACGGCGGCCTGGGCAGCAGTCGCCGAAGGAACGGGATCGGACATGGTCGACTCCGAAGACGGTCGAGGGGGAAGGGGTTGGCAGGCGCGTACGGCGGCTGTAGCGGGGCGCGGGGATGACGGCTTCAGGCGGACGGCTGGTTCTGCCTGCGACGCCGCCACACGACGTAGCCAGCCCACACCACCACCCCGACGACCCAGGCCACGATGAGGACGAGCACCGCCAGCGCCACCGGCCGGACTACCCCGGCGGGAGCTATCACGGAGAAGATCGCGAAAGCGGCGGTGAAGGCCAGCAGCAGCCCATTGATCAGATGGCGTCGGTGCATGACAATTCCGTTCACGAAACGAATGAGGGAAGACGCGGAAGGGAAGAAGGGCGGGGTCAGGGGCCGAACAGCGAACGGCCGTTGAGCGCCTTGCGGCGCAGCCGCCAGCGGCGCCCGAGCACGACCCCCGCGAACAGGCTCGGCCCGCCGATGAGCACCACCACCGTTACCGGCATGGGGATGCTGCCGGGCGCGGCGGTGATCCAGCCGAGGAACGCGGCCGTGACCAGTACCGGGATGAGCATGAGCAGGTGATGACGGCGCACGACGGTTCTCCGCCCTTTCTCGATCGGCCAGCACGAGTCTGAAGGTGATGTGAGGTCTGGCCGGCTACACCGGGGCGAGAAACAACTCCTCGATCTGGGCCGGGGTCGGGTTGAGGTCGAGATGGCACCACACCACGCGCCCACCGGTGACCGGCAGCCGGAAGCTGCCCCACCGGTTACGCGACAGCGCCTGCACAATCGCCAACCCCCGACCGCGCTCGGCGTTCAGGCTCGGCACCTGCAGCGGGATGGCCGATGGCTTGGAGCAGGACGAGCCGGGATCGGTGACGCCCAGCCGCAGGCAGTCGGCACCTTGACACAGCTTGAGCGTGATCGAGCCTTGACTGCCGTCACCCTCGCCGTTCCCGCTGCTGTTCCCGGTGCGGCTGGTGTCGGCGTACCGGACAGCGTTGGTGACCAGTTCCGAGGCGGCCAGCACCGTGATCTCCGTGACGGGATGCGCGCGCCCCAGCCATGCGCTGACAGCTTCCCGGGCCAGATACGGGGCCCGGTCGCTGCGCGCCAGGTGCAGGATGCCGACCGGCTGAAGTAGTTGGGTGGGTGGAAAGGAGTAGATCGCCATCATCGCCTCGCTAACTCTCGAACATCAGCTGTGTCCTCCTCGGTTGATCGGCCAGCACCCCGAGCTGGCCGAGCCGTACCAGATGTCGCGCCGCGGATGACGGAGGCTCGGCTAGCTCCCAGTTCCGCACGAGGCGACACGGCCCCGAACCGCTGGCCCGAAGAATCCAGGAGATGTCCTGACTCCCGGACCGGATTCCGGCCACCCACCGCGTCTTGGTCACGCCGGGTGACGGTCACCAATGGAACCCGCTGCCGGACGTCCTGCGGAAGAGCGTCACCTGGGCGTTGACCGCGCCCAGGTGACGCCCGGTAGGCGGGTAGGGCGTTTGCAGGGCGTTTCCCGGTCAGGCTGGAGACGGGGGTTGGAGGCGGCGCATGCTGTGTGGTCCCCTAAATGCTGAGGGAGCGTGGCGTGGTGACCCACCAACCAGAACAGCAAAACCCTTCCCCCGAGGGCGGGCCAGTCAAGCCGTCCCGCCCCGGCCTGATCCGGGCACGGCTGCAGCGCGGCCTGACCCAGGAACGGGCCGCCGAACAGATCGGCGTCTCCCTCAGCACCTGGGCCCGCTGGGAACGCGGCACCCAGAACGTCCGGCCGTACTACCGCACGGTGGTGGCCGAACAGTGGGGCGCCGAGCAGGGTGAGGTCGATGCCTGGTTCCAGGTCACCGCATGTCCCTCCCTCACGCCATGCGCCGACATGGCCATGGCCCAGGCGGGATTGGCCGAGCCCATGCTTCACGCACCCAGCGTGGAGACAGCCAGGCAGTTGTGGAGGTTTGAAATGGACCCATCACGCAGACACCTGCTCGTCGCGCTGCCCTTCGTCCCGGCAGCGCTGGGAGAATGGCTACTGGCCTGGCAATTCGACCAAGCCCCAGCCACCGCCCAACACGCAACAGGAAAGAGCATCACGGTCGGCATGGCCGACGTGCAACGCGTGCGCGAAGCACACCACGCCTTCGTACGCATGGATCACCAATTCGGGGCCGGGCTCGTACGTCCCGCCGTCACCGACTTCATG
Organism: Nonomuraea sp. NPDC059023; assembly: GCF_042740095.1. NCBI lineage: Bacteria > Bacillati > Actinomycetota > Actinomycetes > Streptosporangiales > Streptosporangiaceae > Nonomuraea > Nonomuraea sp. NPDC059023. Next base: position 30,469 of record NZ_JBHYIO010000015.1, read on the forward strand.
AACACCACCTTGGCCCCGCTGCTGCAGGGCTCAGCTTCAGAACAGGTACGTGCCGAACTGCTGAGCGCAGCGGCGGTCATCACCCAGACGGCCGGATGGATGGCCTTCGACCTCGGCCACCAAGGCCAAGCCCAAGCCCACTTCGGGCAAGCCTTGAACCTGGCCAAACAGGCCGGCGACAACCTCACCGCCGCCTGGATCCTGGCCACCATGGCCCAGCAGGCATGCGAACTGGGCCACGGCCGATGGGCGATCAGGCTGGCCAGCGCCGCCGTCGACGCCGGGGTACGAGCCGACGCGCCAGCCCGAGCCCAAGCCCGGCTGAACCTGCGACTGGCCTTTGCCCACTCCGCCCGCCCCGCCGAAACAACCGCAGCCACTTCAGACGCCAAACGACTGGTTGCCGCACACCTCAGCCAGGCCGAGCATCACTTCAGCAAGGGCACCACCGACCGCGACCCCGTCTGGGTCGCCCACTTCGGCGAAGCGGAACTAGCCGGAGAAGGGGGACGCTGCTGGCGCGGCGCAGATGAATTCCAGCGTGGTGTGACCCGCCAGCAGGAAGCCATCGCCGCCTTCGGCACCCGATACCCACGCTCCATCCTGCTCACGCAGATCAGCGTCGCCGAAGGCTACCTCGGCATGAGCGAAATCGAGGCAGCCCTGGAACACGCCCGCGCCGCCGTCACCTCCGCCAAAGACCTCACCTCCACCCGCGCCACCGCCCACCTGCACGACTTCGCCACCCGCCTGCAGCCCTACGGCGACAACCGCCACGTGCAGGACTTCACCGACTACCTGCGCACCGAACTGGCCAGCTAACCCACCTACCGCCGCTTGATCCAGACGGAGCCCTCACACTGCCGGAACCCGTTGCGGGTGACGCAGAGCTTGAAGACATCGATGCGGGAGATGAATGTGCGGTCGCTGCCGCACCCGAACCGGGCCCCATTGTCGTCGGCCACGGTGTAGATGCCGAGCATCGAAGTAGCGTACTCGGCCTCAACCTTGTAGCTGTCGTCCGCCAGGTCGCACACGGTGATGTGGTTGCGATCGGCCGAAACGCGGACGCTGCCCTCGGAGGTCCGGCTACTCCAGCCAGAGCCAGGGGCGGCAGCCGCCGCCGGGGCGGCGAACAGGGCCAAGACCGTACATCCCACAAGAGTAAAGCGAACGATCATGCGCAGATCCCGTTCCGCAGAGGAGGTCAGAACGGCAGCCACTATGAAAGCCGCCCTGCCCGACCCCAAGCGGCTTTGCCGTTCCTTGGACGGGCCTGCGGTCAAGCCGGGCACAAGCTGCCCGCCACCCCTTCCGCGACGCCCTTCCTTTGCCCTTCTGGCGGGTCGGGCTTGACCTGCCAGGTTTCGAGGCGGCTCGCAAGGCCAGTCAGCGCGACCGGCCCACCGCGCCTCGTTCCGCGCGCCCGCTGCCACCCAAGGGAACAGATGGGTGCAGAACGGGGCAACTGCGACGACGATGCTCCGCCTGACCGGAGGCGGTTTTACACGCGGTTGGGCGGGCCTGGGATCAAGTTGGACATATGTCGCCCCCGACCCCGTCTGTCATGACCTTCTCTTGCGCTTCCGGCGGGTCTGGCTTGACCTGAGGGGGTCCGGGGGACGCACGCACGCCTACCGTGGGTTCGCCCGCGTGCCGGACCCGTGCCGAAGAGCACTGTGCGAGCACTGACTCGGCCATTTTCGGCCGCCAGAAGAAGATCCAGAATCGAGAAACCCCAGGTCAGATGCGGTTTTTGAGGGTAGGGCGCCCGGGGCTCGAACCCGGAACCTACGGATTAAAAGTCCGCAGCTCTGCCAATTGAGCTAACGCCCCTTGCAACATGCAGCGTACCGAGGTTACCCGTCAGTACGCGACCGGCTTCCCGCCGGTCACGATAACGTACGCGGCCCGCACCGGCCCACGAACGTCCGGTGCGGGGCAGGCAGGTCAGCGGTAGGCGGACAGGCCGGTCAGGGCTTCGCCCAGGACCAGGGTGTGGATTTCCTGCGTCCCCTCGTACGTCAGGACGCTTTCGAGGTTGTTCATGTGGCGGATCACCGGGTATTCGAGGGTGATGCCGTTTCCGCCCAGGATCGAGCGGGCCTGGCGGGCGATGTCCAGGGCGGCGCGGACGTTGGCCAGTTTGCCGAAGCTGACCTGGCGGGGGTTCAGGTTGCCGGCGTCTTTCAGGGCTCCCAGGTGGAAGGCGGTCAGGGAGGCCTGGGCGGTGCCGACGTACATCCAGGCGAGCTTTTCCTGGGTCAGCTGGAACGCGCCGATCGGCTTGCCGAACTGGACTCGGGTCTTGGAGTAGTCGACGGCGGATTCCAGGCAGGCGCGGGCGGCGCCCACGACGCCCCAGAGGATGCCGAAGCGGGCTTCGGACAGGCAGGACAGGGGGCCCTTCAGGCCGGAGACTTCGGGGAGGACGGCGCTCGACGGCAGGCGGACATCGTCGAAGTAGAGGGACGAGGTCACCGATGCCCTCAGGGACAATTTCTTGTGGATCTCAGGGGCGGAGAAGCCGGGCGTGTCGGTCGGGACGACGAAACCCCTGATGCCCTCGTCGGTCTGCGCCCACACCACCGCCACGTCCGCGATCGACCCGTTGGTGATCCACATCTTGGCGCCGTTGAGTATCCAGTCGGAGCCGTCGCGCTTGGCGAAGGTGCGCATGTTGGAGGGGTCGGAGCCGTGGTCGGGCTCGGTCAGGCCGAAGCAGCCGATCGCCTCGCCGGCCGCCATGCGCGGGAGCCATTCCTCCTTCTGCTCGGCGGAGCCGTACTTCCAGATGGGGAACATCGCCAGGGAACCCTGAACCGAGACGAACGACCGCAATCCGGAGTCGCCCGCCTCCAGCTCACGGCAGGCCACGCCGTAGGAGGTGGCGTCGGTGCCGGCGCAGCCGTACCCCTCCAGATGCATGCCGAGCAGGCCCAGTTCGCCCAGAACGGGGGCGAGCTCGCGGGCGGGGAAGGTGCCCTGTTCGAACCAGTCGGCCACGTCGGGGAGGATGCGGTCGGTGACGAAAGACGTGACGGTGTCACGGATCAGGCGCTGGTCAGGGTTGAGCCGATCGTCTATGCGCAGCAGGTCTTCCATGACGGTCCTCTCCTCGCGTAGGGGGCTACCAGGGTTCTACCAGGGGGAATCCCGATGTGCGAACGCCGGGTCCCAGGGCAGTGTTGAGGCATGAGCGAATCGAACATTAAGCAGCTGCGTCGGACCAACAAGGGCAAGATCGCCGGTGGTGTTTGCGCCGGTGTCGGCGAGTACGTGGGGATCGACGCCAACCTCATCCGGATCGGCCTCGCGGTCGCGACCCTGTTCGGCGGCCTGGGCGTCGGCCTCTACGCCATCGGCTGGCTCCTCATCCCCGAAGAGGGCAGGAACGAGTCGATCGTCCAGGACCTGATCGGCAAGCAGCAGGCCAAGAAGAACGACGACGTCTGGCAGCAGTGATCAGGCGGTGGCCCGGGCGCGCACCCGGGCGGCGATGTCACCGCGGGACTCGGTCCAGACCATGGCGAGCACGGCCGCGGAGGTCACTCCCATGACCCCGGCCAGCGCGACCACCGGCTCCGGACCGAGTCTCTCCGCGGCGAATCCGCCGATCAGGATGCCGATGCCCTGCACGGCCATCAGCCCCGACTGCACCAGGCCGAACGCCTGACCCCGGCGTTCGGCCGGGACACACTGTACGAACGCGGCATTGGCCGCGAGCTGATAGGCGCCTCCGATGCCGGACAGGATCCACAGCGCCAGCACGACGGCCAGCGGCGGCCGCATCGCCGACAGGATGAGCGGGGCGCAGCTCAGCATCGCCATCCACCCCATCATGCGCAGGCGCCCCGATGGCGTGACGAACCTGCTGAAAAGGAACCCGCCCAGCACCGTGCCCGTCGGCATCGCCGCCATCAGCAGGCCGGTGACGACGGCGACAGGCAGCTCCGAGTTCAAAGTCGCCGCATACGGTACGGCGATGCCCTCAGGAAGCACGTAGAAGCCGCAGAGCCACGCGAACAGCACCAGCGTCCGCAACTTCTTGTCGCCGAACACGAGCCCGGCTCCAGCCCGGGTCATGGTCCACATGGATGGTTTCGCACCTTCGCGGGTCGCGGCCGCGCGCCGCCGTACCCCGGAGACGAGGATCAGCGCGGAGGCGAGGAAGGTCGCCGCGTCGAGAGCGAGCGCGCGGTACGGCCCGAGCGTCGCGATCAGCGCGCCACCCGCGGCGAACCCGAGCATCTGGACAGCCTGGTTGGTCATGTTCTGCAGCGCCGAGCCGGCGACATAGCGGTCACCGACCAGGATCTCGGGCAGCAGCGCCGCCCGCGCGGCCGAGAACGGCGCGCTGAGCAGCACGACGAAGAACACCAGCCCGCACAGGACCGGGAACGGCATGCCCGGCACGGCCATGCCCGCGACCAGCAGCGCCCGCAGGACGTCGCACGTGATCATGACGCCGCGTCTGGCGAACCGGTCGGCGAGTCCGGCGAGCAGCGGCCCGCCGAGGATCGACGGCAGGTAGGTGAGCGCGTAGACGGCCGCGGTGGCGGCCGCGGACTTCGTCCGGTCATATACCAGTACGGCCAGCGCCACCTGGGCAAGCTGGTCCCCGAGCAGGGACAGACCTTGCGCGTACCAGAGCGCGCGGAATTCGCGTATGGCGATGACCTCGCCATACGTCGCCTGTCGCTCGGCGGCACGTCTGTGCCGCCCCGGAAGCCTGGCCCCCATCGGACTCCGCTGCGCCTGACTCAGTGTGTTCGGTATGTCACCTAAGGTGCCCGATCACCTGGCACGCCGCAACCGAAAGCTTCCAAGCACTTGCAAACTGTAATCGCCGAGGAGGGCTTACCAGCCGAGCTCGTGAAGTCTGGCGTCATCAATCCCGAAATGATGAGCGATCTCGTGCACAACGGTGATCTGGACTTCTTCCACCACGTCGTCTTCGGTGTCGCACATCTGGCAGATCGGATTGCGGTAGATCTCGATGCGGTCGGGCAAGACTCCTGCGTACCAGTCGCCACGCTCGGTCAGGGGGATACCGGTGTACAGCCCGAGGAGGTCGGGCTCCGGCGGGTCATCGACCACCACAACCACGACGTTGTCCATGAGCCTGGTCAGCTCCGACGGAATCGTGTCCAATGCCTCGGCCACGAGTTCCTCGAACTTCTCCCGCGGAACCTCGATCACAGTTTCCATTCTGCCCTGTCCGTCAGGTAAGCAAGAAAGCGTATGAAGTACCTGAAGTCCAGATGGGTCACCTCCGTCGCGGTCCTGTTCGTCGCGGCGGTGGGCGCATGGCTGGGCATCGTCCTCAGCGGTACGGTCCCCGCCCAGATCGGCCCGGTAGAAACAGGAATGTCCCTTCGACCTGCCTGGAAGGGCGAGACGATCGTCGACGCGAGCCCGCTCGGCACGCTCACCTTCCGCACCCACGACGCGCCGCTGCGCCTGCGCATCACGCTCGAGAACATCGACCAGGAGCAGGCCAGAGCGCTCATCGAGGACCCGCGCCTGGCCGACCGGCTGCCCGGCATCCTCGAACGCGACCTGCGCGAGGGCGTGACCCTGCTGATCATCCGCTCACTGCTGTGCGCGGGTGCGGGCGCCCTGGTGACCACCGTTCTGGTCTTCCGGCGCCCCAGAGTGGCCCTGATGGGGCTTCTGGTGGCCTCCGTGGCTTTGGCGGGCACCGGCACGCTCGCGGCCGCCACGTTCAAGCCCAACTCCGTCCTCGAACCCCGCTACTCCGGGATCATCGCCGCCGCGCCCTCGCTGGTGGGCAGCGCCGAGTCGATCGTGACCAAGTTCGAGTCGTACCGCGCCCAGCTCACCAAGTTGGTCACCAACGTCTCCAAGTTGTACGACACCGTGCGCGACCTGCCCGTTTACGACGCCGACCCCACCTCGATCCGGGTCCTGCACGTCTCCGACATCCACCTCAACCCCATCGCCTGGAACGTCATCCGCTCCATGACCGACCAGTTCAAGGTGGACCTCATCGTGGACACCGGGGACATCTCCGACCATGGCAGCAAGCCGGAGAACAAGTTCGTCGAGGAGATCGGCAAGCTCGGCGTGCCGTACGTCTTCGTGCGCGGCAATCACGACTCGGCCATCACGCAGAAGGCCGTCGCCCAGCAGAAGAACGCCATCGTCCTCGACGACAAGACCGCCGAGGTGAACGGCCTGCGCATCTACGGCCTCGGTGACCCCCGCTTCACGCCCGACAAATCCGTACCCGTCGACCCGGACCTGTCCCGCCTGGAGCAGTTCGGCCGCTCCCACGCGGTACGGCAGGCCGCCGCCCCACCCGACCTCGTCGCGGTCCACGACCCGACCATCGCCAAGGGATTCTCCGGATACGCGCCGATGATCCTGACCGGCCACTCCCACCAGAGATCGACCACCGTCCTGCCCTCCGGCAGTCGCGTCCTGGTCCAGGGCTCCACCGGCGGAGCCGGCCTGCGCGCCCTCGAACACGCCGAACCGACCCCCGTCCAAGCCTCTGTTCTGTACTTCGACAAGAAGACCAGACGCCTCCAGGCCTGGGACGATGTCACGCTCGGCGGCCTCGGGGAGCAGTCGGTGCACATCCAGCGTCACGTGGAGCAGAACCCTCGACGTATGATTTCTCCAGAGCCAACGAACGCCCCGTCGCCAGCGGGATCGGTCACAGGCACGACGACGCCGGCCGCCGGTCCGCCACTTTGGCATGAGGGGCAATCGTCCCCTATGCTTCAGAGGTCTCCGACGGAAGACGTCAGGAACAGGATGCGAATCCTGAGCCCCCATCGTCTAGCGGCCTAGGACACCGCCCTTTCAAGGCGGCGGCACGGGTTCGAATCCCGTTGGGGGCACGGCTTCACCGGAAACCGGCTGGTCGAAGACCACCGAAACACTGGTAAGCTAAGCGAGGCCGCGAGGCCGAGCGAACAAGGTCCTGTAGAGCAGTTTGGAGTGCTCGCCACCCTGTCAAGGTGGAGGTCGCGGGTTCAAGTCCCGTCAGGACCGCTCTGGGTCAGGTAGCTCAGTTGGTACGAGCGTCCGCCTGAAAAGCGGAAGGTCGGCAGTTCGACCCTGCCCCTGACCACCTTTATTGAACAACCAGAACACCCCGAAGCGAAGATCGCTACGGGGTGTTTTTTGTTGATCGCCCAACGTTGGATGCCAGCCCTCCCCCACTGCGGGCGCCGGGAGAATAGTCTGAGCTAATGGATCGTCGCATCCTCGGCCTGGAGAACGAGTACGGCACCACGTTCACATTCCGGGGGCAGCGCCGGCTATCCCCCGACGAGGTGGCCAGATACCTGTTCCGGCGAGTCGTGTCCTGGGGCCGGTCAAGCAACGTGTTCCTCCGCAACGGCGCGCGTCTGTACCTGGACGTGGGCAGCCATCCCGAGTACGCCACCCCCGAGTGTGACAACGTCGTCGAACTGGTCACGCACGACAAGGCGGGCGAGCGGATCCTGGAGGGCCTTCTCGTCGACGCCGAGAGGCGGCTGCGCGAGGAGGGCATCGCCGGCGACATCTATCTCTTCAAGAACAACACCGACTCGGCCGGGAACTCCTACGGCTGCCACGAGAACTATTCGGTGGAACGGGACGGCGAGTTCGGCCGGCTGACCGACGTGCTGATCCCGTTCCTGGTCACCCGGCAGATCATCTGCGGCGCGGGCAAGGTGCTGCAGACGCCGCGCGGGGCGGTCTACTGCGTGTCGCAGCGGGCCGAGCACATCTGGGAGAGCATCTCGTCGGCGACCACGCGTTCCAGGCCGATCATCAACACGCGCGACGAGCCGCTCGCCGACGCCGAGCGGTACCGCCGCCTGCACATCATCGTCGGCGACTCCAACATGGGCGAGACCACGACGCTGCTCAAGGTCGGCGCGACCGACCTGGTTCTGCGCATGATCGAGGCGGGCACGGTGCTGCGCGACCTGTCGCTGGAGAACCCGATCAGGGCCATCCGCGAGATCTCCCACGACTTCACCGGGCGGCGGCGGGTACGGCTGGCCAACGGGCGCGAGGCGTCCGCTCTGGAGATCCAGCAGGAGTACCTGTCCAAGGCCAGGGACTTCGTCGACCGGCGGGGCGGCGACCCGATCGCCCACCGGGTGCTGGAGTTGTGGGAGCGCACGCTGCGCGCGGTCGAGACCGGCAACCTCGACCTGGTCTCGCGCGAGATCGACTGGGTCACGAAATATCAGCTGATCGAGCGGTACCGCAAGAAGTACGACCTGCCGCTGTCCTCGCCGCGCGTGGCCCAGCTCGACCTGGCCTACCACGACGTGCACCGCAAACGCGGCCTGTACTACCTGCTGCAGAAGCGCGGCGCGGTGGAGCGCGTGACTTCCGACCTGAAGATCTTCGAGGCCAAGTCGGTGCCGCCGCAGACGACCAGGGCGCGGCTGCGCGGCGAGTTCATCCGCAGGGCGCAGGAGAAGCGCCGCGACTACACCGTCGACTGGGTGCACCTCAAGCTGAACGACCAGGCCCAGCGCACGGTGCTGTGCAAGGACCCGTTCCGCAGCGTGGACGAGCGGGTGGACAAGCTCATCGCCGACATGTGAGCCCCGGGGCCCGGCGGGGGTGTAGGGACAGCCCTACTGGGAGCTTGGGTGGTGCCGTGACTGTGGCGCGGGTGGGTGCCGCGGGAAGGTCGAGGTACCTCTTCGACCCCCAAGGAGCACCGAATGTCGCGCCGCCTGCTGGCCCTTGTGATCGCCGTTCCCGTCGCCCTGGCGCCCGTGGCGCCCGCGTTCGCCGTTGCCGCGCCCTCTTTGCAGACCCGTCTGGATCAGCTGACCGCCGCGCCGGAGTTCCCTGGCGCGGTGGCGTACGTGCGGGATCGGGATGGCAAGGCTCGTACCGTCAAGGCAGGTACGGCGGAGCGTGGCACCCGCAAGCCGATGCCCGGTGCGGACGGGCGGTTCAGGGTCGCCAGTGTCAGCAAGCCGATCATCGCGGCCACGGTGCTGAAGCTGGCCGATCAGGGGAAGGTGGAGCTGGACGAACCGGTCGAGCGTTATCTGCCCGGTGTCGTTCATGGCAAGGGGATCGACGGGCGGGAGATCACCGTCCGGATGCTTCTGCGGCAGACCAGCGGGCTGGCCGACTTCTCCGCCGCCGCCGACTGGTCGAAGATCGGGAAGCAGGATCTGCTCAAGCTGGCGCTGACCCTCGATCCCACGCCTCGGGGGAGGTTCGCCTACTCCAACACCAACTACCTGGTTCTCGGGATGGTCATCCAGGCGGCCACCGGGCGGGACTTCCGGGCGGTCAGCCGGGAGCTGGTGTTCGAGCCGCTCGGCATGCGCGACACCTACTGGCCCGCCAAGGGCGAGACCAAGATCCGGGGGCCGCACGCGCACGCTTACGGCGTGCATCCGCTCCGGCCCAAGGACGGGGTTGTCGACGTGACCCGGTTGCCCGGCTATGAGTTCGGTCCCAGCGGCGGGCTGGTGTCCACGCCGCGCGACCTCGACCGGTTCTGGCGGGCCAGGTCGGTGAAGGCGGAGCGGTTCGTGCCGGTGGCGGATCCGGGCTGGCCCAAGGGTTCGCGCTACGGCCACGGCGTGATGGAGATCCCGCTCAGCTGCGGCCCGATGTGGGGGCACGCCGGTGACCTCCCGGGCACCTCCACCTTCAGCGGGCGGGACCGCTCGGGGCGCACGGCGACCGTGTACGTGACGGGGACGGCCGACGGCAAGCCGCGTGCCCGCCTCATCGCCGCCTTCGACACCGCCCTCTGCGGCGTCGAAGGCGGCGGCAAAAGCTGATCTCGGGTAAAGCGGCCGCGTGCACGCGGAGGTCCAGGGAATAGCGGCCGCGTGCAGGGTCGCTGATCTCGGGGAACGGTGGCCCGCCGTACAGTGAAACGCCCTGTGAGAGGGTCGGGGGACAAGGGGGGCACGTGGAGGAGCGGGCGTCACTCGGGCGGCTCGCCCGGCAGCTCGAAGAGATCGTCGGTGAGTTGCGCGGCCTGCCCGTCGAGGTCGAGCGGCTTGAGGACAGCGAGCAGGTCAGGCTGCGCATCACGGAGCTGGCGCGGACCTCGCGTGAGCTGCGGGCCATGCAGCCCATCGGCGCCACGGACACCGGGCGGGCCGAGCAGCGCAACCGGCGCGAGGTGCTCGACTCGCTGGAGCGCGGCATGACGATGCGGACGGTCGTGCACGCCAGTGTCCTGGACGATCCGCGCAAGGCGGCCCGGCTCCGGGAACTGCACGCGGCCGGGGACCAGCACCGTGTCATCGACGAGCCGATCCAGCAGATGCTCGTGTTTGATCGTGCGGTGGCTTTTGTAAGGATCACGCCGGTCGACGGATCGCCCGGCGCGCTGCTGATCAGGCAGCAGAGCATGATCAGCATTCTGATCGCGCTGTTCGAGCAGACCTGGGCCAGGGCCAGGGAGGTCACCGATCCGGTGCCCAAGCTGAGCCCGCGTGAGCGCGAGGTGCTCGCGCTGATCGCGGAGGGGCGCTCCAACAGTGCCGTGGCCCGTGCGTTGTCGATCTCCGAGGCGGCCGTCGGCAAGCACGTGGCCGGGGTGTTCGCCAAGCTCGGCCTGCCTGCCACCGACGACGTCAACCGGCGCGTACTGGCGGTGCTCGCCTTTGTCCGGGGAGCGGTGAGGTAGGGCGAGCACTACCTCGCCCTCGGTCCAGCCCCCGCGCGCGGACCTCGCGGCGAAGCCTTCAATGAAGGGCATGCAGCGTATGTCTGGATTGCTGGTGGGCGCCGTCTTCGGCGCGGTGTTCGTCGTCGTCAACGCGCAGGAGCCGCTCGGCGGGGCGGTGGCGGCCGTTCTGCGGGTTCTCGCCGGCCTCGCCGCCGCGAGCGTCGTGGCGATGTGGTTCGTGGCGGTCAGGAGGGAGCGGCCCGTACGGGAGCAGGGGCCGGGCATGTTCGGGAAGGGTTACCTCGTCGTCGTGGCGGCGGAGGCGGTGCTGCTCTTCGGCGGCCTGCGGGTGCTGGCCGCGTGGGGAGTGCCGACCCAGGCCAACGTGGCCTGGGTGGCGTTCGTCGTCGGTGTGCACTTCGTCGCGCTGGCGCCGATCTGGAAGGACTGGGCCATCGCGGTGCCCGGCGCGGTGCTGACCGTGCTCGGCGTGGCCGGGCTGGTCATGGCCGCCACGGCGGGCCTGGCCTGGGTGCCGTTCGTCAGCGGGGTGCTGTCGGGGGCGGTACTGCTGGCCGGGAGCGTCACGTTCGGGTGGAGGGCGATCCGGTCCGCACCGGCAGGCGTTCCAGTCCGTGCATGAGCATGCCGGGGCGCCACGTGACCTCGGCCGAGGCGAGTTCCAGGTCGGGGAAGCGCTCCAGCAGATGCCTGAAGGCGATCTCGCCCTCGACGCGGGCCAGCGGGGCGCCCAGGCAGTAGTGGATGCCGTGGCCGAAGGCCAGGTGCTGGCCGGGATCGCGGGTGACGTCGAGTTCGTCGGCCCGCTCGTACTGCCCGGCGTCGCGGTTGGCCGACAGCAGGGAGACCAGGACGAGCGCTCCGGCCGGGATGTCGGTGCCGCCGATCGTCACCGGTTCGGTGGTGAAGCGGTAGGTGGAGGTGCTGAGGGGGCCGTCGAAGCGTAAGAACTCCTCGACTGCCTGCGGCACCAGGGCCGGGTCGGCGCGCAGGGCGGCGAACTGGTCGGGACGGCTCAGCAGCGCGAGCATGCCGTTGGCGATCAGGTGCACGGTCGTCTCGTGCCCGGCGACGAGCAGCAGCCACGACGTGCTGACCAGCTCGGACTCCGTCATCCGGGTCTGGACCATGGCGCTGATCAGGTCGTCGCCCGGGTTGTCGCGCTTGGCGGCGCACAACTCGCCCAGGTAGGCGATGGTGGCCTGGGCGGCGGCCACCACCTCGCCGGGGTCGAGCGCGGAGCCCTCGATCGTGGTGTTGGACCAGCGGATCACCTGGGGCCAGTCGGGCTCGGGGATGCCGAGCAGTTCGCCGACGACCATGGCGGGCAGCTGGACCGCGTACTCCTTGATCAGGTCGAACTCGCCGCCCAGCCCGTCGAGGAGGCCGGAGCTGAGCTCCTCGATCCTGGGGCGCATCGCACGGACGCGACCGGCGGTGAAGGCCTTGACGACCAGGCGGCGCAGGCGTTCGTGGTCGGGCGGGTCGGAGAAGAGCATGTTGTCGGGGACCACGGCGGCGGCGCCGCTGCTGTCGCCGCCCTCGATCTCGTTGGCCTTCATGATGTGGGGATTGCGGGGGAAGTCCTTGCTCAGGCGCGGGTCGTTGAGCGCGGCCCTGACGTCCTCGTACCTGGTCACCAGCCATACCCGGACGCCCTGGGAGGTGACGGTGTGGGCCACGGGCTGCTCTCGCCTGAGCTTGGCGTAGACGCCGTGCGGGTCGCGCAGATACTCCTGATCGAACACTTTGTTGATCACGGTTGCCCCTCCGCGGTAGGGATCTCAGACTATGCCGGGTATGCGGCGGCGCGGTGTTCGCTCGGGGTGACGCCGCGCAGGCGTTTGAAGGCGACGCTGAGCGTGAAGGCGTCGGAGTAGCCGACCCTCCTGGCGATGGAGGTGAGCGTGGCGTCGGAGCCGCGCAGCAGGTCGGCGGCCACCTCGACGCGGCGGTCGGCGAGGTAGGCCATCGGCGGGCTGCCGACCCTGGCTGCGAAGCGGCGGGCCAGGGCGGCGCGGGAGACACCGGTCTCGGCGGCCAGGTCCGCCACCGTCCACGGGCGGTCGAGCTTGTCGTGCAGCAGGCGCAGGGCCCGGTCCACCACCGGGTCCGCCTCCACGGCCGCGCCGGGGCGGTCGAACCACGCGCGCAGCGCCGCCACGAGGGCCAGGTCGAGAAGGCGGTCGAGGACGGCCTGCTGGCCGGGCCGTACCGCGGCGATCTCCTCGGAGAGGAGGTCGAGGGCCGGGTGGCGGCCGGCGGGCAGCACCAGGGCGGGCGGCAGCGCGCGCAGCAGGCGCTCGCCGATCGGGCCCTCGTAGGCGCCGCTGAGCATCAGGGCGTCGGCGTCGAGGCGCGGGCCGCAGGTGCGCGGGCCCAGGGTGAGCGCGTCGCCGAGTTCGGTGCCGTCCGCGAGCAGGCAGTAGGAGCCGGGTGTCACCATGAACCGCGGCGCGGTGCCCGGCGGGTCGGCGATCGTGTGGGTGCCGCGGACGACGGCCACGTCGCCCTGGCCGAGGCGCAGCGGTTCGCCCTCCTCCGGTACGACCCACGCCTGCCCGCGGATCATCGTGGTCAGCGTCAGCGGTGCGCCGGAGGCGAAGCCCACGGCCCACGGCGTGTCCATGACCGACCGGCCGAACGTGGCGCCGCGCGCCCGTACCCCTTCCAGCAGATCAGCAAGCGCGTCCATGCCCTTGACTCTAGACGCTGAGACATTCAGATGAGTGTCACGGCCATGGAGCGTCTGACAACGGCCGGATTGACTGGTCGGCATGAACGAACAGAATCCGATCCTGGTAGTGGGCGGCACGGGTACGACCGGCCGCCGGGTGGTGTCACTCCTGCGCGAGCGCGGGATCGCGGTGCGGGCGGGCTCCCGCTCAGGGGAGACACGTTTCGACTGGAGCGACCGGGCGACGTGGGACGCGGCGCTGGCGGGCGTGCGGGCCGTGTACGTCGTTCCGCTGGACGGGGAGCTTCTCACCCGGCCGTTCGTGGAGCGCGCGGTGGAACTGGGCGTGCCGCGGATCGTGCTGCTGTCGGGGCGCGGCATCGACGTTCCCGGGTACGGCGACGTGACCAGCGGCGTAGGGGCCACGCACGCCGAAGGCGAGAAGGCGGTGCGCGCGTCCGGCGCCGAGTGGACGATCGTGCGGCCCGGCTGGTTCGCGCAGAACTTCAGCGAGGGCTTCTTCCACGAGGCGGTGGCCACCGGCGAGCTCAGGCTCCCGGCCGGTGACGGCGCCGTCTCCTTCGTGGACGCCGCCGACATCGCCGCGGTCGTGGTCGCCGCGCTGACCGGTGAGGGACATGCCGGGCAGGTGTACGAGCTGTCGGGGCCACGCGCGCTGACCATGGCCGAGGCGGCCGCCGCCTACTCCGCGGCGAACGGCCTGCCGCTGAGCTATGTGGATGTGGACCCGGAGGCGTTCGTGGCCGAACTGGTGAAGGAGGGCTGGCCGGTGGCCGACGCCGAGGGGTACGCCGCCGCGATCGCCCCTGCCCGCCTGGGGATGGACGCCTACCTGTCCGACGGCGTCCAGCGGGCGCTCGGCCGCCCGCCGACGGACTTCGCCGACATCGCATGGAAGTAACGGTGTCAATAACGCGTATGCGTTGCGAGGGGAAGGCGTATAGATAGCGGACATCGGCTGACCTGCGGTGTTACCTGGATGTATGCGTACCTTGCCGCTCGGTGGGTTGGTCGTCGGCGCTTTCGTCACGGCCGTGTTGTCCTGCGCGGTGGCCGCGCCGCTGTTCCCGGAGGCCGCGGCCCGGACGGCGGTGGTGGCGTTGCTGGTCGGCGCCTACTCCCTGTGGGGGCGGAGCCTGCTCGTGGCGCTGGCCGCCGCCGGAATGGCCTGGTTGTTCGTGACCGGGTTCCTGGTCAACGGCCTGGGAGTGCTGACGTTCGCCGAAGGGGACCTGGGCAGGCTCGGCGTGCTGGTGGCGGCCGGGATCGGCGGGTACGTCGTCGGGGCGGCCCCGGCGGTGCGGCGGCTCGTCGTTCAGTCGTGGAGGGGCAGGCCGGCCAGCTCGGCGCGCGAGGCGACACCCAGCTTGGGGAAGGCCTTGTAGAGGTGGTGACCCACCGTGCGCGGGCTGATGAACAGCTGGGCGGCGATGTCCCGGTTGGACAGGCCCTGCGCGGCCAGCCGTACGATCTGTAGCTCTTGCGGGGTCAGCCCGGCGAGCACGCCGGGGGCCGCGCGGCGGATGGTGAGACCGGTGGCGTGCAGTTCGGCGTCGGCGCGTTCGGCCCACGGCCGGGCGCCGACGCGGTCGAAGCGCTCCAGCGCCGCGGTCAGGTGCGTGCGCGCCTCCGCCTTGCGTCGGGCGCGCCGCAGCCACTCGCCGTAGAGCAGTTCGGTGCGCGCGTGCTCGAACGTCCTGCTGTCCTGCTCGTGCAGGTGAAGCGCGGCGCGATAGTGCTCCTCGGCGCCGGGCTCCAGCAGCGCGGCGCACCGCTCGGCGAGCGCGCCGACCGCGGCCCGCCGCAGCCGCCGCGCGAGCTCCGCGAATCGCCGGTACGGCTCCGCCGCCCGCTCCGGGCTGCCCAGCCGCACCGCCGCCTCCACCAGGTCGGGAGCGCACCGCTGACCGGGTAGCTGGTGACGGGCGGGGCCTTCGGCCACCCGTTCCAGGTGCTCCAGCGCCCGTTCGGCCCGTCCGTGGGCGAGGTCGAGCAGCCCGAGCGCCCAGCCGGCCCGTGGCGCGCCCGGCGAGAAGATCTTCCCGTCGGAGGACGACCTGGTCCGCGCGGCCAGGGCGCGGCAGCGCTCCTCGTCCCCCTCGATGGCCGCGAGATAGGCGAGCACGCCGGCGGACAGGCTGCTCCACTGCCACTGGCCGGTGTCCTCCGCGATCGTGAGCGCCTCGGTGGCGCTGCCCGCGGCGTCGCGGTGCCGGCCGAGCGTGCTCTCCGCGACCGCCAGGTGGTACAGGGCCGGTGGCAGCAGGCCGATCGTCCCCGCCGCCCTGCTCTCGGCGGTGACCTCGGCCATCAGGTCGTACGCCTGGTAGTCGAGGCCCGCGATGAGGCCGAGCCCGGCGATGTGCATGAGGTGGAGCGGCCGGGCGTGCCCGCGGCGGGCGGCGGCCACGACCTCGCCCATGGGCGGCAGTCCCTCCGTGGAGCGCTCCATGGCCAGCGAGACGATCCAGTCCTGGACCAGCCGGAGCGGCCCCGCTCCCCCGCCGATGGCGTCGAGCTGGTCGGCGGTGCGCGCGACCATGTCCCGGTCCCCGGCGAACCAGGCGTTGCCGACCGCGTCCATGAGCGTGCCGAGCGCGGCGTCGGGGTCGTCGTCCCTGCCCGCCGCGACCTGCTCGATGAGCACGAGGTTGGCCTGCCGGAAGGCGCCCTGCCCGGACAGGGCGGCGGCGAGCGCGCGGGCGAGCCTCCGGCTCAACGGCGTGTCGCGCGCCTCAGGGCTCGGCGGGGTGTCGTGGAGTTCGGGGCGGGCGCGTTCGGCCAGGCTGCGCGCCCGGTCCAGCTCGCCGGCGGCCAGCGCCGCCTCGGCCGCCTGGACGAACAGCCGGCCGCGGGCGGGCGGGCTGAGTTCGGCGGCGCGCTCGTAGGCGGCGGCCGCGGCGGCGTGGCCGTTGCGCTCGGCGGCCTGGGCGGCGGCGCGCTCCAGTTCTGCCGCGGCCCGCTCGTCCGTGCCGGTGGCGGCGGCGGCCAGGTGCCAGGCGCGCAGGTCGGCGCGTTCGGTCCCGGCCAGCGCGTCGGCCAGGGCGCGGTGGGCGGCGAGGCGCTGGTCGAGGGTGGCGCCCTGGTAGACGGCGGCGCGGACCAGGGGGTGGCGGAAGGCGAGCCGCCGGTCGGCCTCGTCGAGGCGGATCAGGCCGGCCTCGATCGCGGGCGGCAGGTGCCGTACATCATGGGGCGCGGCGCGCAGGATCACGGCGAGTTCGCCGCTGTCGTCGGCGGCGGCGAGCAGGAGCAGTGCGCGCGTCGGCGCGGGCAGGCGGGCGACCTGACCGTGGAAGGCGGCCTGGAGCCGGTCGGTCAGGGGCAGGGGTCCGCAGGCGCCCACGTCGAGCACGAGGGGCAGTTCGATTAGGGCGAGCGGGTTGCCGGCGGCCTCGGCCAGTACGCGGGCGCGCACGTCCGGCGCCAGCGTGGCGTCGCGCTCGTCGACCAGGGCGGCGGCGTCCTGCGGCGCGAGCCCGGTCAGGGAGAGCGAGGGCAGGCCGGGCGCGGCGAAGGCGGGCTTCCCGTCGCGGGCCGCGAAGATGATGGCGGTGGACTCGGCGCCCAGCCGCCTGGCCGCGAACAGCAGCGCCTCCGCGGAGGGCCGGTCGAGCCACTGCGCGTCGTCGACCAGGCAGAGCAGCGGCACCTCGGCGGCCAGCTCCGACAGCAGCGACAGGACGGCCAGCCCGACGAGCATCCGGTCGGCGGGTACGGCAGGCCCCAGCCCGAACGCGCTCTCCAGCGCCCGCCGCTGCGGCGCCGGCAGGCCTGCCACCCCGTCGAGCACCGGCCGGAGCAGCAGGTGGAGCCCGGCGAAGGGCAGTTCGGCCTCGAACTCGATCCCGCAGCCGCGCAGCACCCGCATGCCCGAAGCGGTGGCGGCGGCGCTGTCGAGCAGCGCGGACTTACCGATGCCCGGCTCGCCGCGCAGGACCAGGACGCCGCTGCCGCCGGCTCGCGCGGCCCGGACGAGCCGGTCGACGGCGGCCAGTTCAGAGGAGCGTCCGTGCAGCACGGGTCACGCCCCTGCCTGCGTCTGCGCGGCGGCCACGATGCGCTGGAGGGCGGCGGCGTGGCGCTGGAAGGCCTGACGGCCCTGTGGCGTGAGCCGTATGTGGGTGCGCCTGGCTCGGCTCTCCTGGCCCTTGCGGACCTCGACGTATCCGGCTCCGGCCAGCGCGGACACCTGCTTGGACAGGGCCGAGTCGCTGGTGCCGACCGTGTCGCGGAGGAAGGCGAAGTCCACCCATTCGGCCGGGGCGAGCAGCGCCAGGACCGAGAGCCTCGCGGGCACGTGCAGGAAGTCGTCGAACTCCGGGTCCATCAGCCGTTCCTCCTCATGATCGCAAGGATGGCACGGCGGAGCAGGGGCGTGGTGGCCAGGTAGACCACGGCGACGACGGCGGCGCCCACGGTGGCCTGCGACAACAGCCCTTCGGCCGGGATCCCGAACAGGAAGAACGCGGCGATGCGCCCGATGGCGAAGAGCACGAAGAGGGCGGCGATCCACCCGGCGTGCAGCAGGTAGTCGAGGCCGGTCGGCTTCCTGCGCGCGGTGGCCCGGTGCTCCCGCACGATGCCCGTCGCCGCGTAGAGCCCCAGGCCGAGGGCGAGGGCGACGAGGTGCCAGGGCCCGGGGAGGTCGGTGCCGGCCAGGGCGGCGAAGAGGCCGAGCGCGGCGAGGAAGACGTAGGGCCGGGCGGTGGCCTGGCGGGCGATCTCCCGGCGCGTGGAGTCCTCGCCGCGCCGGATGTCGTCGAGGGCGGATCGGGCGTCGTACTCGTTCATGGCATCCCCGTTCGTCGGACTACTTTCCTGACAGGAAAGTACCATCTACTTTCCTCCGAGGAAAGTCGTCGAGGTTCCGGATGATCCTCGTCGTAGACATCGCGGTGATTTATCTCGATAATTCGGGTTAACCCGGCGCGAGCCCCCAGCCTCGCAACCCTGTTTTTCCGTCATGTCCTGTGACCTGCCGCGCACAGAAGCGGCAGAAGGGTTGTCCGCCAATGAAGCGAACGTCAATGAGGCGAGCATCGTCGCGCCTCCTCGTGCTGGCCGCATCCTTACTCCTGGCGCTGGCCGGCGTCCTGGTCGTCCAGACCTCGGCCCAAGCAGCCAACCTCCTCGTGAACCCGGGCTTCGAGTCAGGAGCCGTGTCCCCCTGGTCGTGTACCGGCGGCCTCGGGTCGGCGGTCACGACCCCCGTGCACTCCGGCTCGCAGGCGCTGGCGGGCGCCGCGAGCGGATCCGACAACGCCAAGTGCACCCAGTCGGTGAGCGTACGGCCGAGCACCGCGTACACGCTGACCGCCTGGGTACGCGGCAGCTACGTCTACCTCGGCGTGACCGGAGGCAGCGCCCGCTGGGCCTCCTCCACCACCTACACGCAGTTGTCGGTCTCCTTCACGACCGGCGCGAACCAGAACACGGCCGAGGTCTACCTGCACGGCTGGTACGGCCAGGGCACCTACTACGCCGACGACGTCAGCTTCGACGGCCCCGGCGGCCCGACCCCGACCCCGACCATCACCCCGACGCCCACGATCAGCCCCACCCCGACCGTCTCCCCGACCCCGACCATCTCCCCCACCGTGACGCCCACGCCGACGCCCACCGACACCACCTGCCCGGTGAAGTCGCGGCCCACCGGCAAGGTCCTGCAGGGCTACTGGGAGAACTGGGACGGCGCGATCAACGGCGTGCACCCGCCCTTCGGCTGGACCCCGATCACCGACCCGCGCATGAAGGCGCACGGCTACAACGTGATCAACGCCGCCTTCCCCGTCATCCGCTCCGACGGCACCGTGCTGTGGGAGGACGGCATGGACGTGACCGTCAAGGTCTCCACCCCGGCCGAGATGTGCCAGGCCAAGGCGGCGGGCGCGACCATCCTGATGTCCATCGGCGGCGCCGCCGCCGGCATCGACCTCAGCTCCAGCACCGTCGCCGACCGGTTCGTCGCGACCGTCGTGCCGATCCTCAAGCGCTACAACTTCGACGGCATCGACATCGACATCGAGACCGGCCTGACCGGCAGCGGCAACATCAACACGCTGTCGGCCTCGCAGTCGAACCTCATCCGCATCATCGACGGCGTGCTCGCCCAGATGCCGTCGAACTTCGGCCTGACCATGGCGCCGGAGACCGCGTACGTGACCGGCGGCAGCGTCACCTACGGCTCGATCTGGGGCGCCTACCTGCCGATCATCAAGAAGTACGCCGACAACGGCCGCCTGTGGTGGCTGAACATGCAGTACTACAACGGCAGCATGTACGGCTGCGCCGGCGACTCCTACTCGGCCGGGACCGTCCAGGGCTTCGTCGCCCAGACGACGTGCCTGAACAACGGCCTGGTCATCCAGGGGACGACGATCCGCGTGCCGTACGACAAGCAGGTTCCGGGACTGCCCGCGCAGCCCGGCGCCGGTGGCGGCTACATGTCGCCCTCGCTCGTCTCCCAGAGCTGGAACAGCTTCAGCGGTCAGCTCAAGGGCCTGATGACCTGGTCCATCAACTGGGACGGCTCCAAGAACTGGACGTTCGGCGACAACGTCAAGGCCTTGCAAGGGAGATAATCAACAGAGACGGACCGTCTCGTCTCTGATAACGTCGATCTCGTGACCCGCCGCAACGAGGCCTCCAGGCAGGCCATTCTCACGGCTGCCTTCGACCTCGTGGGCGAGATCGGCTATAGCAAGCTGAGCGTCGAGGGCATCGCTTCCCGGGCCGGGGTGGGCAAGCAGACCATCTACCGCTGGTGGCCGTCCAAGGGAGCGGTGCTCCTCGACGCTTTGCTGATGACCATGGGCGGGCCGGCCGGCGACCTGCCCGACACCGGCGACCTGGAAGCCGACCTGCGCACGATCCTGTTCGCGACCGTCGAGGAGTTCCGCGACCCCCGGCTCGACGGCGTCATGCGGGCGCTCATCGGCGAGATCGCGCACGACGCCGGTCTCGCCGCGATCTACGCCGAGCGCGTCGACGGGCCGGTGCGCGAGCTCAAGCGCCGCCGCCTGCGCGCGGCCCAGGACGCCGGCCGGCTCGACCGCGAGCTCGACCTCGACGCCGCCGTCGACCTGCTGTGGGGGCCGCTGCTCAGCCGATGGCTGCAGCGCACCGGCCCCCTGGACCACGACTTCGCGGCCAGGACGATCACCATGGCCCTGTCCGGCATGAGCAGAAAGATGTAGTCCGGAATCGTCAGCCCGCAGGAAGATGCACGGTGTCCTGGTCACTACCGTTCTGTCCAGACAGTCGTTTGCTGGGAACAGAAGAGGTTGACATGACATCCGCCCGCAAGACCCTCATCACCGGCCTGGTCACGTTCGCCGCCGGACTGGCGCTGTGGTTGTGGGGGCTGGACGTCGAGATCGTGGTCTTCACCCCGTCGAAGGTCGGCGTCGTCCTCATGGTGGTCGGCGGCCTCGAGGTCCTCTACGGCGTGTTCAAGGCCGTCCGCTCGACCGCGTAGGTCGTCTGGACCATCCCCGCGTTCCACGTCCTCGTCGACAGGTGCCGCAGCGAGATGTCGGCCTCCAGCGGCCCGAACAGCGGGATGCCGGTGCCGATCAGCACCGGCACCGTGCTGATCGTCAGCTCGTCGATGAGCCCCGCGCGCAGGAACGACTGGATGACCTGGCCGCCGTCGATGTACGCGGACTTGACGCCCCGCGCGTTGAGACCCTCGACCACCTCGTCCAGGCTCCGGTAGATCGTGATCCGCGGATCGTCGCTCTGCAGACCGGTGCTGAGCACCGCGACGTTCAGCCCGGTGTACGGCCAGTTCTCCTCGCCGAACCCGAGACCAGCCTCGTAGGTGCCGCGGCCCATCACGATCGTGTCGATGTCGGCGATGAAGTCGTCGTAGCCGTACTCGCCGGTCGCCTCACCCCTGCTGAGCAGCCATTGGAGGTCGCCGTCGAGCCGGGCGATGAAGCCGTCGACGCTGACGCCGATGAAGACAGAAGACTTGAAACCCATGCCTCCGACCCTACGGACGGCGACCCGGGCGGGAATCAGTCGCGGTATAGGTATCTGGGCTGGACCGGCATCACGTAGCCGATGCCGCGCAGCGTGCGGATGTAGGTGGTGTTCAGGTCGGCCTGGCTCAGCCGGGAGCGCAGGCGGTAGACGGCCGACTTCACCATGTCCCGGCCGCCGGGCACGTCGCCGGTGCCCCATCCGGCCATCAGCAGCCGTCCCATCGACTGGGGCACGCCCTGGTGGGCGGCGAGCTGGGCGAGGAGCTTGAACTCGACGAACGGCAGGTCGAGGCGGTGTCCGGTGACGTAGGCGGCGTGCTCGCCCATGTCGAGGACGAGCTTGCCGGCCCGGATGACCTGGGTGGCGGGGCGGGGCCGTACCGGGGGCTGGGGCTGCGGCGGCTGGGGAGCGGCCGCCGGCTCGGGCGGGGCCGAGCGGCTGCGGATCTTCTGAAACATCGTCAGCCCGTCCATGGTCGGCATGAGCACGTCGATTGTGTCAGTTACCAGGCTATTTCGGAAAGCCGCCTCCCGCCCAGGAGCCCTAGGGTGATCCTCATGAGCTCACCCACTGCCCAGCGCCTGGGCGTCGTGCCGTCCGTGTTCGCGGTGGAGCACCTGCCCCACGCGACCTTCCCCGAGGACGACGAGTGGATCGCGCTGGTGCGCGCTCCCGAGGGCCTGACCGTGGTGCGCGAAACCTGGCCGACCGGTTCCGGCGAGCGCTGGATCGGCCTGTACGGCGGCGCCACCGCCCACGGCCTGGACACCCCCGGCATGCTGGCGGCGGTCGTGAGCCCGCTGGCCGAGGCGTCGATCCCGGTGTTCGTGGCCTCGACCTTCCACGCGGACCTGGTCCTGGTGCCCGAGCACCGCGTCCGGGAGGCCGTGGACGTCCTGGAGCGGGCCGGGCACCGGGTGGACGCCAAGAACCTCGGCTAGATCTGGGGCCGCAGGTCGGTGCGGGCCTGGCCGGTCTCCAGATCCTGCGGGTAGGACAGGTGCTGGTGGACCATCAGCCAGCGGCCGTCCCTGCGCCGGAAGATCCGCGTCGCGCGTGACCAGGTCTCGAAGCCCGCGCCGCGTACGACGTTGACGCACCAGGCCACCGCGAGGTCGTCCCCGGTCAGCACCGTCAGGCCGGGGTTGTCCAGGGTGACGCCCGGGGTCTCCAGGCCGCGCGCGCAGACCTCCCGCACGGCCTCGACGCCTCGGTACTCCAGCGGCGTCTCGTGCTCGTAGGAGACCACGTCGCCGGCGATGGTCGCCATCATGCCGTCGAGGTCGCCGGCGGCGGTCTGGCGCGACCAGGTCTCGTGCAGTTCGCGGATCTCCCGCTCGGCGTCGGCGGGCACGGTGAGCGGGAAGGAGTGGTGCTCGTGGGTGACGACCCAGCGGCCGTCCTCCTTGCGCAGGCCGATCGTGAGCCGCAGCCGGTTGTCCGGGTCCGCGGCGAACTCCCGCTCGGTGCCGCAGCGCAGCAGCGCGTGGGCGAAGGCCACGTCGTCGCCCGCCGTGACCTCCAGCGACTCGATCTCGAACACCGCCCCCGACGCCTGCCACTCGAAGAAGGGCGGCCAGGTCTCGCGGTAGGCGTCGATGCCGCGTACGCCCTGGTGGGGCGGCGGCACGTCGTACATCACGATGTCCTTGGCGTGGTCGGCGAGCACGCCTTCCAGGTCGCCGCGGTGCACCGCCTCGGCCCAGTTCTCGATCAGGGTGCGGATCCGCCGCTCGTCGGTCTTCATGGTCGGTCCCTTCGGTTGGTGCCTTCGGGACTACAACCCGGGTGGTGGCGAGAACTCATCGCGGGGCAGCGAGGTCGGCAGGCCGTACTCGGAGAAGTCGGCCTGAAGGAAGGAGACGACCTCGGCGATCCGCGCGCCGCGCAGGCGGAGCAGGTCGAGGCCGGTGGGGACGTAGGCGTCGCGTCCGGTGTCCCACATGTAGGTGGCGAAGGTGATCTGGCCGTTGGCGTGGGCGGGCAGGATGCGCCAGCGGTAGGTCAGCGGGCCGTCCTCCAGGAAGCCGCGGATGCCGGCGTGACCCTGGTACCAGACGGTCAGCGGCGGCATGGAGTACTTGGCGTCGTCGGTGAGCATGGCCACGATCGAGGCGACGTCGCGGGCCTCCCAGGCGGCCATGTAGCGCTGGGCCAGCTCCCGCTGCGTGGCCTCGCCCAGCGTGTCGAGCGTCTGGCGCTGGCTGGTCTCGGGCAGGAGCCCGGCCAGGACCTTCCTGGCCCGCTGCAGGGCGCTGTTGACCGCCGCGACCGTGGTGCCGAGCTGGTCGGCGGCCTCGCGCGCGGCGTAGCCGAGCACGTCGCGCAGCAGGAGCACCGCCCGCTGCAGGGGCGACAGGTGCTGCAGGGCCGCCACGAACGCCAGCTCCACGCTCTCGCGGGCCAGCGCCCTGGCCTCGGGCCCGAGCTCGGCGGTCCAGGTCATCAGCCGGTCGGGGTACGGCTCCAGCCACGCCTTCTCCGCCAGCGGCGCGCCGTCCGGGCTCAGATCGGTCGGCAGCTCGCGGCGCCCGCGGCGCTCGATCAGCGTGAGCGACCGGTTCGTGGCGATCTTGTACAGCCAGGGCCGGACGCCGCCCCGGTCCTCGAAGCGGGGCAGGGCCCGCCAGGCCCGGTCGAGCGCCTCCTGCACCGCGTCCTCGGCGTCGTGGAGCGAGCCCAGCATGCGGTAGCAGTGGGCGCGCAGCTCGTCGCGCAGCGGGCCGACCAGCTTGCCGAAGGCGTCGTCGTCACCGGCGCGCGCGGCGGCCAGGAGCTCTTCGGCCGTGGTGTCGTCCATGTCCCCATCTTCACCTGCGGGCGCGCCGTACCGCCTGCTTGAATTCCGGGCACTCCACGAGCGGGTCGTGGTCGCAGACGGCGGCGTGGCGCAGGCTGTCGCGCAGGCGGGTGAGCTGCTCGACGCGCTCGTCCACCTCGCGCTCCTTGGCGGCGAGGTGGGCGCGCAGGGCCTCGTCGCCGGGGCGGGCGCTCAGGAAGCGGGCGATCTCGGCGAGCGTGAATCCGGCGTCGCGGGCGCAGGTGATGAGCGCGAGCCGGTCAAGGATGCCGGGGTGATAGGAGCGGCGCAGGCCGTTGCGGCCGTCGGCGGCGATGAGGCCCTTGCGCTCGTAGAAGCGCAGCGCCGACGGGGCCAGCCCGGAGCGGCGCGCCACTTCGCCGATGTCGAGTTCCATCTGACTCCTTGACTTGAAGCGCGGTTCAAGTAGGAGCCTATCCGGCATGAGAGTTCATCACCTCAATCTCGCTTCCATGCGGACCATCGACGCCACCGACGACTCCCTGCCGGCCGCCGCGGCCGTCTGCCACGCCCTGCTGGTGGAGACCCCTGCCTCCGGGCTCGTGCTGGTCGAGGCCGGGCTCGGGCAGGACGACGTGGCCAGTCCCGGCGAACTGCTCGACCCCGAATGGACCCAGGCCGTCGAGCCCGCCCTTCGACCGGCGGAGACGGCCGTGCGGCAGGTCGCCGCGCTGGGGTACGACCCGGCCGACGTGCGGCACATCGTGCTCACCCACCTGGACGTGGACCACAGCGGCGGCCTGCCCGACTTCCCGCGGGCACGGGTCCACGTGATGGCGGCCGAACTGGAGGCGGCGCTTGCCGAGGCGCCCAGCCGCCGCTACCGGCCCGGCCACTGGGCGCACGGCCCGCTCTGGGAGACCTACCACCCCTCCGGAGAGAGCTGGTACGGCATGGCGGGCGCCGTGCCCCTGACCGGGCTGCCGCCCGAGTTTCTGCTGGTCCCGCTGGGCGGGCACACGCGCGGGCACGCGGGGGTCGCGGTGCGGAACGGCACCGCCTGGCTGCTGCACGCCGGCGACGCCTACTTCTACCACCGCGAGCTGGATGAGAAGGAGCCCGAGGTCCACCCGCTCATGGACATCCTGCAGAACTCCTCGCAGGTGGACGCCGACCTGCGCCTGGCCAACCGGGAACGGCTGCGCGTACTGCGGCACCAGCACGGCGTGGAGGTGATCTCCGCGCACGACCCGTGGGAGTTCGCGAGGCACGCGGCCCGGACATGAGCGTGCCCGGCGCGAATCGCGCCGGGCACGCCGTGGGACCCGGGTCAGGCGGGGGAATCCACCCGGGTCTGGGTTCAGCCGACTACGAGCCTCAAGCTGTAGGCCCCGAGGATCTCGTTGACCGGCTGGTGATAGGTCGTTCCTCCGCTGGAGCAGTTGCCAGAACCGCCGGAGGTGACGCCCTGGGCCTGGCTGCCGGAGATGAACGAGCCACCGGAGTCACCGGGCTGCGCGCACGCGCTGGTGCGGGTCAGGCCGTTGACGGTGCCCTGTGGGTAGCGCACCGTGGCGTTGTGCTGCTGGATGGTGCCGCAGCGCCAACCGGTGGTGGAACCGGAGCGGCAGATCGAGGCTCCGACGGAGGCCTGGGTCGAGCCGCGGACGATGACGTTCTGGCCACCGGAGCCGCGCACCCACGGACGGACCGTGTTGCCGGGAGCCGCGACCCACGCGTAGTCGTTGCCGGGGAAGGACGAGCCGCGGAACGTGCCCGTCGGGTTGGTGGTGCGCGAACCGACGCGGCCGCAGTGACCGGCGGTCACGAAGCCGGGGGTCGTGCCCTGGGTGACGGAGAAGCCCACGCTGCACCGGCTGGAGCCGATGTAGTAGGGGGCGCCGCCGATGATGTCGATGAACGGCTGGGGGTTCTCGGTCGTGACCGAGATCTGCACGGCGGTCCTGTCCACGCCCGCGGCGGCCACGAGGGCCTCCCCGGCTTCCTGCGTGGCGGCCTGGACGGCGACGGTGTTGGTGGTCACGTCGACGTACCACAGCGCGCCCGAGCCCTTGTCGGCGGCCGCGTCAAGCTGGTCCTTGACGGCGGTGAGCTGGGCAAGCGTACGTGAGACGACGACGGGCTGAGCGCCCTGCGCTTCGATCGACGCGGTGGCGGCCTTGTCGGTCGTGGCGACGTTGAGCTTGGAGGCGTCGGCGTTCAGCCAGGAGCCGGCGTAGGAGGCGCCGAGCTGGGTGGAGAGCTTCGCTTCCGCGGCGGCGGCGCGCTGCTCGTTGGCGAGGCGGGTGTGCACCTGCTGTTCGGTGAGACCGAGGTCTCGCTCCATGGCGTCGACCATGGCCGGGGGTGCCTGCTCGGGGGCGGCGGACGGGGGATCTGCGTGGGCGGCGGTAACCGGGCCCGCTAAGCAGAGAGCCACGATCGTGGCGGTGACGAGTGCGGAGCGTTGACTCGACATATGCACTCCTTTTCGGGGGGTGCTGTCAAATTAACGTTTGCTGTACCGGCCTTTCCATCCCAAAGGGGTCCTTATAAGGACGTTATGCAAGCGCGTTCCACGGCCTCTACCACGGGCGCGGCACCGTCCTCGGCCGCGATCCGGCCCGCGATTTCCTCCGCCCGGGTACGGCCGGCCACCGCCTCGGCCACCGCAGAAGCCAGCCGTCCGGCGGTGATCCGCCCGGTGAGCGGAGCCGGGGCCACCCCCAGCCGCCACAGCCGCCCCGCCCAGAGCGGCTGGTCGCCCCAGACCGGCATCGTCACCGCGGGAACCCCCGCCCGCAGCCCGGCCGCGGTGGTCCCGGCGCCCGCGTGGTGCACCACCGCCGCCATGCGCGGGAACAGCCACTCGTGCGGCACTTCTCCCACGCCGAGCACGTCGTCGCCGAGCGGCCCCGTCACGCCGGTCTGCACGACTCCGCGCAGCCCGGCCAGGCGCAGCGCGGCCAGGGCCAGTTCGGTGAAGCGCTCGGCCGCGGCGCCGCCATGACTGCCCGAGCCGACGAACACCGGCGGCGGCCCGGCGTCGAGAAAGCCGGCCAGGTCGCCCGGCGGCGTCCACGCGGGCCGGGGCGCCGGCCACCAGTAGCCCGGCACCTCCAGCCCGGGGCGCCAGTCCGCCGGGCGGGGCAGGACGCTCGGGCTGTAGCCGTGGAAGACCGGCCAGCGGCTCGACTCGCGCCGCCGGTAGACCGCCCGCGAGCTCATCGGCGCCAGCCCCAGCCGGGCGCGCAGCTCCTTGGCCGAACCGGAGTGCGCCGGTGAGGGCCCGGCGAACATGAGGCGGGCCGCCGCGCGGTTGCCCCACCTGCCCAGCGAACGGCGGGAGGCGCCCATGACCGGCGGGAAGTCGCCGGTCGGCTCCACCGGCTGCAGGTGTACGCCCATGCTCGGGATGCCCATGGCCTCGGCCACGTGGTACCCGGCGGACGCGGAGACGCCGAGGAGCAGCAGGTCCGCGCCGGCCGTGGCGACGTCCACGATGCCGTCGGTCACCTGCCTGGCGTATGCGGCGAAGGCGGCCCAGTTCATGGTGCCGAGCAGCGCCGACGGGTCGCCCGGTATCGCGCGGAAGTCCAGCCCCGCGTCGGTGACCAGGCTTGAATAGGGTGCGTGGGCGGCGATCGCCACCTCGTGGCCCGCCGCGCGGATCCGCGCCCCCAGCCCTGTGTAGGGGGCTACGTCACCCCTCGTGCCCACTCCTATGATCACAACGCGCATGCTTTTTACAATGCAGTCGCATGGCAAAGGAGTCAAGATGCCCAAAGTCGTCGACCACGAGCTACGGCGCCGCCAGATCGCCGAAGCGGTGCACCGGCTCATCGACACCCACGGCATCGACGGCGTCAGCCTGCGCGAGGTCGCCGCCGAGGCCGGGGTCAGCATGGGGCTGGTGCAGCACTACTTCACGACCAAGGACGAGATGCTGCTGCTGGCCATGGACCATCTGCACCTGCGCATCACCGAGCGGATCGGCGAGGTGAGCGGCTCGCCCAGGGAGATCCTGCGGGCCGGAATTCTGGAGCTCCTGCCGCTGGACGACGCCCGGCGGACCGAGGCGCGGATCGGGATGGCGTACCTGGCCAGGTCGGTCGTTGTGGACGACCTGGCCGAGGTGCTGCGCAACGGCCTGCCGTTCGTGCTGGGGTTCTACGCGAGCGTGATCAGAGCCCTGCGCCCCGACCTGGACGCGGAGCAGGAGGCGAGCGCGTTGTTCGCCATGGCCCAGGGGCTGGTGCACCCGGCTCTGATCGGCCACTACAGCCCGCGGGCGGTGGAGACGATCGTGGACCGCTACCTGGACCGGCTGCTGGACTAGAGCGGGAGGACGGCCACCGCCTCCACCTCGACGAGCTGGTCGGCGTAGCCGAGCGCGGCCACGCCGAGCAGGGTGCTGGGGGCCTCGTGGCCGCCCATGTACTCGCGGTAGACCTTCCACGCGGCGACCAGGTCGGCCTGCCTGGTGGAAGCGATGTACACGGTGGTCTTGGTGATGTCGGTCAGCTTGGCGCCCACCTCCTCCAGGGAGATCACCAGGTTGCGCATCACCTGGTCGGCCTGCCCGGCCACGTCGCCCACCGCCACCGTCGCGCCGTCGCGGTCGAGGGGGCAGGCGCCGGCCACCCAGATGTTGCGCACCGGGGCGTCGGCCACCGAGGCGTAGGCGTATTCGACCCGCGCCAGGCGGTCGCTGTACTCAAGACGAACACTCATGATCTCTCCTTAGTCCGGCCAGACAGGGGAACGGCCCAGCATCGCGACGATCCGGTCCAGCCGTGTACCCCCGGGCCACGCTACCTCCGGGGCGAAGGCGGCGCCGGGAGCCGTACGGGCCTGACCTCCGGGTACGGCCGCGGCCACGGGGAGCGCGGCGTCGAGCAGATCGGCATCGAACTCCACGGCCACGCCCAGCGCCCTGGCCACGTCCCAGGCGTGGACGACGTAGTCGATGAAGTGGAAGCCGATCGCCCGCTCCGCGGGCACGACCACGCCCAGCTCCGGCAGCGGGAACTCGGCCACGACGTCGCCGGCGAAGGCGGCCAGCACGTGTCCCGCCGCCGCGCGGTAGGCGCCGGCCGGGTCCTCGCCCAGGTCGCGGAGCCGCCACCCGTCGAGCCCTTCCTCGCCTCTGGAGGCGGCGGCGAAGCCGTAGTGCTGGGCGGTCATGTGCGTGAGCAGGTCTCGCAGGGTCCATCCGGCGCACGGGGTCGGCCTGGCGAGGTCGGCCGCGCGTACCTGGTCCACGAGCGCGACGCCCGTCCGGACGGCGCGGGCGTCCATTTCGATAAGCATGTGCCTATCATCTGCATGGGCTTATCGTAAGTCAATCGATATCGTGGCGGGGTGACCGAACGCCGCGACCTCGCCGCGATGCTCCATCCGCTGGTGAAGGCCCTGATCGCCGCGGAGATCCGGGTGCTGGAGCCGCATGGGATCTCCATGTGGGCCTATGTGGTGCTCAGCGCGCTGGACGACGGGCCGGTGCGTACCCAGGCCGCGCTCGCGGAGGCGGTCGGCGCGGACAAGACGCGCATCATCGGGACCCTCGACCGGCTCCAGGAGGCCGGGCTGATCACCCGTGAGCCGGATCCCGGCGACCGCAGGGCCCGGCTCCTGGCGATCACCGACGAGGGCCGGCGCCGGCGGCGGGCGGCGCGGGCCGACATCCAGGAGGGCGAGGAACACCTGCTCGCGGCCCTGTCCCCCGGCGACCGCGAGGCTTTTCTCCGGGTGGCCGAGACGCTGGCCAATAATGTGGCCCCGTGACCCAGGACCCCACCGAGATCAGCCATTGGCGGGCCCTCCGTCTCCTCCAGGCCCGCATGGACGAGGACATCGCCCGCCTCTACACCGAGGCGCGCATCGACGGGCTCAAGCCCAGCTACGTGATGGAGCTGATCAAGCTGCATCTGCGGGGGCCGATGACCATCAAGGAACTGGCCGAGGCCGTGCGGCGCACGCACTCAGCGCTCAGCCAGAAGGTCGCCGCCATGCGGCGGGCGGGGCTGGTCGAGACCGTCACCGGCGCCGACGCCCGCAGCAAGCAGGTCATGCTGACCGAACGCGCCACCGGCATGATCGACCGGCTGATGGCCGAGTGGCGCGCCACCGAGAGCGCCCTGGCCGAGCTCGAGTCCGAGATCCCCTACCCGCTCGGGCAGGTGGTCCTGGACATCGAACGGGCGCTGGAGCGCCGGAGCTTCCACGACCGCATCGCGGAGAAGCTCGCCGCCGACCCCGCGTGGATCAGCCAGGAGGGCTGAAGACGGCCCGCATGCGGGCGCGCAGCCAGGCGTGCGCCGGGTCGGCGTCGTGGCGGGGATGCCAGGCCTGCGAGAGCTCGATCGGGGGCAGGTCCACCGGGATCGGGAAGGTCACCAGGCCCAGGAGTTCCACCGCCGACCTGACCTGCCACTCGCCCGCCATGCCGACCAGGTCGGTCTCCCGCGTCAGGAGAAGGGAGGCGATGAACGTCGGGACCGTCCCCCGCACCCGGCGGGAGAGACCCACGGCGGCCAGCGCGTCGTCGATCGGGCCGCGGGTACGCCCTCTGCGCGAGGCGATGACGTGCTCGGCGGCGGCGTAGCGCTCCGGTGTGACCGGGCCGTCCAGCAGCGGGTGCCCGGCCCGCACCACCCCCACGGGACGGTCGCGGACCAGCGGCTCGACCAGGGTCTCCGGCTCCGGGTCGGTGATGACGGTGACCTCCAGGTCGGCCAGGCCCTCGCGCAGCACACGCTGGTCGCCCGGCCCCTCGGGGATGAAGCGCAGCCGTACCCCCGGCGCCGTGACGGCCAGTTCGGTCAGCAGGGGCGCGGCCGCGGCCTGGATCACCGCGTCGGAGGCCCGCACCACGAAGTCGCGTACCAGCGTCGCCGGATCCGGCTCGCCCGGCGGCGTGAACACCCGCCGCGCCGCCTCCACGACCGCGCGCACCTCCGCCCGCACGGCCAGCGCCCGCGGCGTCGGCACCATCCGCTGACCCGACCTGACCAGGATCGGATCGCCCATCGCCACCCGGATCCGGCCGAGCGTCCTGCTCATCGCCGGCTCGGACAGGTGCAGCCGCCGCGCGGCCCCGGAGACGCTGCCCTCGTCGAGCAGCACGTCGAGCGCGATCAGCAGGTCGAGACTCGGTTGCGTTTGACGCATATATCCCCTGTCAAAGTTGCATTTGAGGTTAAGCCGGACTCCACCCTACGGTGAGTCCGCGGAATCCATCCACCTCATGCCAAGGGGACATCCATGCCCGTCACCAGGCCCGGCCCGGTTCTCGCCGTCATGTCGGCCGCCGTGGTCGCGGCGATCGCCCTGGTCGCCGCCGTCAACCTCGCCCTGCCCACGCTCGCCGCGAGCGGCCTGCACCCGTCGCCGGCACAGCTCGTCTGGATCGTCGACTCCTACGTCCTGGTCTTCGCCTGCCTGCTCATCCCCGCAGGCGCGGCGGGAGACCGCTTCGGCCGCAAGGGCGTGCTGCTGACCGGGCTCGGCGTGTTCGCGACCGGTTGCCTGGCCGCCGCGCTCGCCCCGAACGTGGCCGTCCTGATCGCCGCCCGCGCGCTCAGCGGTGCGGGCGCCGCGATGATCATGCCCGCCTCACTCGCCCTGTCCGTCCACGCCTACCCGCCGGAACGACGCGGTCACGCCGTCGCCGTCTGGACCGCCGCCACCGGCGTCGCCGGAGTGGCCGGCAACGTCGGCGGCGGGCTGATCATGCAGTTTCTGCCCTGGCAGGCGCTCTTCGCGGTGATGGTGCCGGTCGCCGCGGTCCTCGCGGTGCTCGCCGCCCGCCTGGCGCCCCGCGTGACCCGGCACGAAGCCGCACTCGACCTGCTGGGCGCGGCGCTGCTGACCGCCGCCTCCGTCGCGCTCGTCGGCGGCATCATCGAGGGCCCCGAGGCGGGCTGGACCAGCCCGGGGGTGCTCGCCGCCCTCGCCGGCGCGCTGCTGCTGCTCGCCTGGTTCACCATCCACCAGACCCGTACGGCCCAGCCGCTCCTCGACCCGAGGCTGTTTCGCGCCGCCGGGCTGCGCGCGGGCACCCTGGGCGTGGCGGTGACGTTCTTCGGGATGTTCGCCCTGTTCTTCGTCAACGCCCGCTATCTCCAGGAGATCAAGGGTTTCTCCCCCTTGCTGACCGGGCTGGCGATCCTGCCGATGACGGTCCCGATGATCGTGCTCTCGCGGATGTCGGGCCGCCTGCCCCGGCTGCCCGCGGTGGCCGCCGGGCTGGCCGGGAACGTGGCCGGGCTGGTCCTGCTGTCGTTCGCCGACGCGGCGATGCCGTACCCGGTCTATGCGGCGGGGCTCGTGGTGATGGGCGCGGCCATGGGGTTGTGCCTGCCCGTGCTCTCCCACGAGATCATGGCGGCGCTGCCGTCCGAGCGGGCCGGGCTCGGCTCGGGGCTCAACAGCGCCGCCCGCGAGCTGGGCAGCGCCGTCGGCGTGGCGGTCATGGGAACGGTCGCAGCGGCGAGCGGCACCGGCGCCGCCTACCTGGTGGTGGCCGCCGTCGTGCTGGCGGGCGGCGCGGTCTCGCTGGGGTGGCTCGCGAGCCGGCCGGCGAGACCGCGTTCGGGTGATCCCGTGGCTCAGTACTCGTAGGCGCCGGCCTCGATGGCGCCGTCCTTGCCCACGGCGGCTCCGGCCAGGTCGAGGTCGTCGAACTTGGTGGCGCCCAGGCCGATGGCCGGGCTGCCGGCGCGCAGGCGCAGCGGATGGGCGGGGTCGAAGCGCGGGTCGGCGTACTTGCTGTCCGGGCTGTGCGGCATCTGGTACTGGCCGCCGAAGAAGACGTTGCGGTGGTTGTCGGTGAAGCCGGACTCGGAGTACGCGCTCTTCTTGGCCGCGTAAACGATGTTCTGCGACATCGACAGGTGCCGGTTGGTGCAGCCGGCGTCGCAGACCACGCCCTCGGCCGCCGGGTTGGTCAGGTGGATGGAGTTGTTGTCGAAGGCGGTGGCGAAGACCGGGCCGTTGGGCTCGGGGCGGCCGTCCTCGTGGACGGGACCGCGGGTGACCAGGCCGCCGCGGCCCTTGGCGCCGGAGATGGCGTTGTACTCGAAGACGTTCCCGGTGGAGACGCCGTCCTTGTCGTCGCTGTAGGTGCCGAGTTCGGTGAAGGTGTCGTTGTCGACCGAGATGTTGTGGTGGACGCGGTTGCGGGAGCCGTAGAAGATCTCGACGGCGGCGCCGTCCCACACGTAGTCGTGGCTGGGGGCGATCGAGCCCTTCATCGTGTTCCAGCCGATGTTGGAGTCGTCGCCGTGCACGAGGATCGCGAACGCGCCGGAGTCGTCGTTGTCCGGCACCGGTGTGTTCTTGCTCATGTGGTTGTTGTTGACGAACTCGTTGGCGGTCACCGCCGCGTACTTCGTACCCTCTTCGATGAAGACGCCCGCGGCGGCGCCGGTGATGTAGTTGCGCTCGACCACGTTGTCATCGCCGCGCACCTTGACGCCCGCCCAGGCGCAGCGACCTTCGTCGCCGTCCACGCCCACCTGGAGGTTGTAGACCTCCAGGTGGTTGCCGGCGAGATCCACGCAGGCCTCGCCGTCGCCCTTCACGACGGGCCTGGCGCCGGTGCCGTAGGCGTCGATCACGATGGGGGCGGCGGCGGTGCCCGACTCGGTGACGGCCAGCTGGCCCGTCCAGGAGCCGCCGCGGCGCAGCAGCAGCCTGGCGCCCGCGGGCAGGTCGGCCGCGGAGGCCTTGGCCAGGGTCTTCCAGGCCGTGGCGGGCGAGGTGCCGGCGCCGGAGTCGTCGACCGCGGCGCTGTCGAGGTAGTAGACGGGGGCGGCGGACGCCGAGGCGGAACTTGCTCCGAAGCCGGCGCTCGCCAGCGCGAGGGCGACGGTCACGCAGATCCTTAACACGGAAGGCCTCACCTTCTCGACAAAGATCGGTCAGCCGCCACCCTAGGCGATATCGGGAGCGCTCCCAAAGGTTGACGCGTCCGCCTCGAAGAAGGCCAGGATCACCGCGGCCACCGCCAGCGCGGGCTCCGACCTCTCCGCGGGCTCGGGGGCGCCGAACGGGCCGAGCGGTGAAACCCCTCGAACTCCCGCCAGGCCAGCCCGCGCGGCGCCTCCCCCGCGCGGCCTCCTGCTCGCGATCGCGGCCGTGCCGGTCCTGCGCTACAACCTGCGGAGCAGGTAGGTGTCCATGATCCAGCCCTTGCTCTCGCGAGCCTCCGCGCGCAGCCGCCGGATCTCGCCGGCGACCTCGGGCACCGGCCCCTCGACCCGGATCTCGTCCGGCGTGCCCAGGTAGGCGCCCCAGTAGATGTGCCAGTCCGCCCCCAGGTCGCCGAAGGAGCAGTGCGCGTCGAGCATGACCAGGACGTCGTCGGCCGGCGGCCCCTCCGCCGCCAGGCGGCGGCCGGTGGTGATCTGGACCGGACGTCCCACGCGGGTGAGGCTGGCGCGGTGGGTGGCGGTCAGCGCGGAGACGCTGGTGATGCCGGGCACCACCGCGTACTCGAAGGCCACCCGGCCCGCCGCGAGGATCTCCTCGACGATGGCCAGCGTGCTGTCGTACAGGCCCGGATCGCCCCACACCAGGAAGGCCCCGGTCTGCCCGTCGGACAGTTCCTCGGCGATCAGCCGCTCGTAGATGGCCGCCCGGCGCGAGCGCCAGTCCTCGACCGCGCCGGTGTAGGCGGGCGTGGTGCGGTCCCGCTCCGGATCCTCCGCCTCCACGATCCGGTACGGCTGCCGCCCATGCTCCTCGATCATCCGCTGCCGGAGATCGACCAGGTCGTGCTTGGCCGCGCCCTTGTCCAGGACGAAGAAGACCTGCGCCGCGGCGATGGCCTTGACGCCCTGGAGCGTGAGGTGGTCGGGGTCACCGGCGCCGATGCCGATGATGAGGATGCGTTTCACCGGAGAGAATCTGCCTTCGGAGGAGATGTCGGGCGCGATTACGATATCCCCGGTCGGCCAGAAGGAGACGTGTGAACCTGTTCGAGCAAGGTGACGGCTTTGCAGCATTCTGGGAAGAACGTCACCTCTGTACGCTCACCACGGTCCGGCCCGACGGCACCCCGCACGTGGTCCCGGTCGGGGTCACGCTCGACCTCGCCGAAGGCATAGCCCGGGTGATCACCTCCGGGACGTCGCAGAAGGCCAGGTACGCCGCCCGGGGAGCCCGGGTCGCCGTCTGCCAGGTGGACGGGCGGCGCTGGTCGACGCTCGAAGGCCGGGCCGTACTCAGGGACGAACCCGAGCAGGTCGCCGAAGCCGAGCGGCGCTACACCGCCCGCTACAAGCCGCCGCGCGCCAACCCGGCCCGCGTGGTCATCGAGATCCACGTCACCCGCGTCCTGGGCAACGTGTGATCACCGTCGTCGGCATCGGCGCGGACGGCTGGGCGGGGCTGACGCCCGGCTCGCGGGCCGTACTCGAACGGGCCGAAGTGATCATGGGAAGCGCCCGGCAGCTCGGCACCCTGCCGCCGTCCGGGGCCGAGCGCGTCACCTGGCCCTCGCCGCTGCTGCCCGCGCTCGGCGGCCTCGTCGAGTCGTACCGCGACCGCGTGCTCTGCGTGCTGGCCAGCGGCGATCCGATGTTCTTCGGGATCGGCTCGACGCTGGTCAGGCTGCTCGGCGCCGGACGCCTCACGGTGCTCCCCCACGTCTCCTCGTTGTCGCTGGCGTGCGCGCGGCTCGGCTGGCCGGTCGAGGGCGTCGAGGTGATCAGCCTGGTGGGCCGGCCCGTGGCCGCGCTCAACGCCGCGTTCGCGCCGGGGCGGCGCCTGGCCGTGCTCGGGCCGGGACGCACCTCCCCCGCCGACGTCGCCGCCCTGCTCACCGCGCGCGGCTACGGCCGCAGCACGCTCACGGTCCTGTCCGACCTCGGCTCCACCACCGAGACCAGCCTGAACGGCACCGCCGCCACCTGGGCCGGCGAACCCGGCTCCGCCCTGAACGTCATCGCCGTCACCTGCCGCCCCGATCCCGGCCTGGAGCCGCTGGCCCGCGTACCCGGCCTGCCCGACACCGCGTTCGAGCACGACGGGCAGCTCACCAAGCGCGAGGTCCGCGCGGTCACCCTGTCGCGGCTGGCCCCGCTGCCGGGCGAGCACCTCTGGGACGTCGGCGCCGGAGCGGGCAGCATCGCCATCGAATGGATGCGCGCCCACCCCTCCTGTACGGCCAGCGCCGTCGAAAGCCACCCCGCCAGAGCCGCCGCCATCCGCAGGAACGCCGAGATTCTGGGCGTACCCGGCCTGGAGATCGTCGAGGCCCGCGCGCCCGACGGGTTGTCCGGGCTGCCCGAGCCGGACGCGATCTTCGTCGGCGGCGGGCTCACGGCGCCCGGGATGCTGGAGACGTGCTGGTCCGCGCTGCGCCCCGGCGGACGGCTGGTGGCGAACGCGGTCACGCTGGAGTCGGAGGCCCTCGCCGTCCGCTGGCAGGCGGAACGCGGCGGCGACCTGGTGCGGCTGTCGGTGCAACGGGCCGGACCCGTGGGCGGGTTCACCGCGTGGCGGCCGATGATGCCGGTGACCGTGTGGTCGGTCGTGAAACCCGAGGAGGATGCGTCGTGACCGTTTATTTCATCGGAGCCGGGCCGGGGGCGGCCGATCTGGTCACCGTTCGCGGGCTGCGGGTGCTCGAGCGGGCGCCGGTGTGTCTCTACGCCGGGTCGCTGGTGCCGCGGGAACTGCTGGAGTCCTGCCCGGCCGGGGCCCGGCTGGTGGACACCGCGAACCTGACGCTCGACCAGATCGTCGCCGAGTTCGCGGCCGCGCACGCCGCCGGGCACGACGTGGCCAGGCTGCACTCGGGTGACCCGTCGGTGTTCAGCGCCGTGGCCGAGCAGATGAGGCGGCTCGACGCGATCGGCGTGCCGTACGAGGTGGTGCCGGGGGTGCCCGCGTTCGCCGCCGCCGCGGCGTCGCTGGGCAGGGAGCTGACCGTGCCGGGCGTCGGGCAGACCGTGGTGCTGACCCGCGTGTCCGGGCGCGCCACGCCGATGCCGCCGGGCGAGGACCTGGCCACGCTGGGGGCGAGCGGCGCCACGATGGTGCTGCACCTGGCCGTGCAGCGCATCGACCAGGTGGTCGAGGAACTGCTGCCGTCCTACGGCGCCGGGTGCCCGGTGGCCGTGGTGGCGCGGGCCAGCAGGGACGACGAGCTGATCCTGCGCGGAACCCTGTCCGACATCGCCGCCCGGGTGCACGAGGCCGGGGTGAAGCGCACGGCGGTGATCGTGGTGGGCCGCGTGCTGTCGGCCTCGGAGTTCCCCGACAGCCACCTGTACAGCGCCACCCGAGCCCGCCCATGACGCCGCCCACAGATCCGTCCACGGACCCACCCGCGGGTCCGTCCACGGGTCCGTCCGTGGACCCGGCCGTGGACCCGTCTGCGGGTCTGTCCATGGGTCTGCCTTCGCGTCCCGTCGCGGGTTCGCGCGAGGGTGGGGTGCTGATCCTCGGGGGTACGGCCGAGGCCAGGGCGTTGGCCGCCGAGCTGGTGCCCTCCGGCATGCGGGTGGTGTCGTCGCTGGCCGGGCGGGTCACCAATCCGCGGTTGCCGGTGGGTGAGGTGCGCGAGGGCGGGTTCGGAGGGGCTGAGGGGCTGGCTCGGTGGATCGTGGCCGAGAAGATCGAGAGGCTCGTTGATGCCACTCACCCGTTCGCCGAGCGGATGAGCGCCTCGGCCGCCGAGGCCGCCGCCCTGGCCGGGGTGCCGTTACTGGTGCTGCGCCGTCCCGGCTGGCGCGAGGGGCCGGGCGACCGGTGGCGCCGGGTGCCCTCCCTGGCCGCGGCGGCCGAGGAGCTGGGCCGTGCGTTTCCCGGCGGGCGGGTGTTCCTGACGACGGGGCGGCGGAGTCTGCCGGTGTTCGCCGGGCTCACCTCGATGTGGTTCCTGGCCAGGTCGGTGGATCCGCCCGAGCCGCCGGTGCCCGCGAACGCGCACGTGGTGCTGGATCGCGGGCCGTACACCGTGGAGGGTGAGCGCGCGCTCATCGGCGGGTACCGTCTCCACGTGCTGGTCACCAAGGACAGCGGCGGCGCCATGACGAGCGCGAAGCTGGTCGCGGCCCGGGAGACCGGACTCCCGGTGATCATGGTGGATCGGCCGCCGCCGCCCGCGGGGGTGCGGCTGGTGGAGAGTGCGGGCGCGGCGGCGGCCTGGGTTCAGGCCGGGTAGCGGCGCGGGGTGTAGACGGCGCCGCTCTCACTCACCCGGGTGGTCGAGGAGCCGATGATCAGCAGGCAGCGCATGTCCACGTCGGCCGGGTCGAGGGCGGCCAGCGTGGTGACGGTGATCGACTCCCGCGGCCCGCCGACGTCACGGCCGATCACCACCGGAGTGCCGGGCGCGCGGTGCTCCAGCAGCAGGTCACGCGCGGCGCCCACCTGCCAGGTACGGCTGCGCGAGGCCGGGTTGTACAACGCCAGCACCAGATCGGCCCGCGCCGCGGCGCGCAGCCGGTCGGCCACGACCTCCCACGGCTTGAGCAGGTCCGACAGGGACAGTACGCAGTAGTCGTGCCCCAGCGGCGCCCCCACCCGCCCGGCCACGGCCTGCGCTGCGGTCAGTCCCGGCACCACCCGCACCGGCACGTCCGGGAAGTCGGAGGCCGCCTCCAGCACCGCGCTGGCCATCGCGAACACGCCCGGGTCGCCGGAGGAGACGACCGCCACCCGGGCGCCGTCGCGCGCCATCTCCAGCGCGTGCCTGGCCCGCTCGGCCTCGACCCGGTTGTCGGTGCGGTGGCGGCGCTGGCGCGGGTTCGGCTGGACGCGGTCCACGTAGGGGCCGTAGCCGACCAGGTCGGTGGCGGCGGCCAGCGCCTCCTGCGCCTCGGGCGTGAGCCACGGCCGCCCGGCGGGCCCGAGCCCGACCACGACGACCTCGCCCGGCCCCTGCCCGGCCGGCTTCTCCGGCACGAACGTGTGCTCGGCCGGGCTCGGCAGCAGCGCCAGCGAGAAGTACGGCACGCCGTCGGGATCCACGTCCTTCAGCGGCGCGACCCGCTGGGCGTCCATGGTGGCGCGTTCCACGTACCAGGCGTCGTCCAGCCGTCCTGCCTCGGCCAGCGCGTCGCGTACCTTCTCGAAGGTACGGCCCAGCTTCAGCACCGCCGCCGAGTCGGTGGCGCGCAGCTTCTCGGCCAGCACCTCGCCGGGCAGGGTGCCGGGCAGCACGGTCAGCGTCTCGTCCCGCTCGACCAGCGGACGGCCGAGCACCGCCGACGCCCCGCTGATCGAGGTGACGCCCGGCACCACCTCGGTCGGGTAGCGGTGGGCCAGGCGCTTGTGCATGTGCATGTAGGAGCCGTAGAAGAGCGGGTCGCCCTCGCTCAGCACCACGACCGTACGCCCCGCGTCGAGATGTGCGGCGAGCCTGGCGGCGCACTCGACGTAGAAGTCGTCCAGCGCGCCCTGGTAGCCGCCCGGATGGTCGGTGGTCTCCGTGGTCAGCGGGTAGAGCAGCAGCTCTTCGATCTGCCCTTCCCGCAGGTACGGCAGGGCGATCGAGCGGGCGATGCTGCGTCCGTGCCGGGCGGCGTGGTAGGCGATGACGTCGGCCTCACCGATCAGCCTGGCCGCCTTCACCGTGATCAGCTCCGGATCCCCGGGTCCGAGCCCCACCCCGAAAAGCCGCCCGGCACCCGCCACCCGCTCGCCGTCCCCGGCCAGATCCCTGCCCGCCGCGCGCTCGTTGTGTTCCATCACTCCACCTCGCTCGCGATGGCGTTGACCGCCGCCGCCGTCATCGCGCTGCCGCCGCGCCTGCCGCGCACCACGAGGTGCTCGAGCCCGCTCTCGGCCAGCGCCTGCTTGGACTCGGCCGCGCCGATGAACCCCACGGGAATCCCCAGCACCGCCGCCGGTCTCGGCCCGCCCTCCGCGACGATCTCCAGCAGCCGGAACAGTGCCGTGGGCGCGTTGCCGATCGCCACGACGGCACCGTCCAGCCGGTCGAGCCAGTACTCCAGCGCCGCCGCGCTGCGCGTGGTGCCCAGCTTCTCGGCCAGCTCGGCCACGCCGGGCGCGCCGAGGGTGCAGATCACCTCGTTGCCGGCGGGCAGCCTGCTCCTGGTCACGCCGGAGGCCACCATCATGGCGTCGCACAGGATCGGCGCCCCGGCCCCGAGCGCCGT
Source organism: Nonomuraea sp. NPDC059023 (assembly GCF_042740095.1). Taxonomy (NCBI): domain Bacteria; kingdom Bacillati; phylum Actinomycetota; class Actinomycetes; order Streptosporangiales; family Streptosporangiaceae; genus Nonomuraea; species Nonomuraea sp. NPDC059023. The sequence continues at coordinate 70,716 of NZ_JBHYIO010000015.1, forward strand.
GCGCGCGTCCCCGACCACGTTCGGCGACCAGCCGAGGTCGCCGACCAGGTCGGTCATCCCGCACGAGTGGATCATCCGCACCGCCACCTGGGCCACGTCGGCCGGGAGCCCGGACAGGTCCGTCTCGGCGCGGATGGTGGCGAACGACCGCCGGTAGATCTCGGCGCCGTCGCGTATGTAGTCGCTCACTTCTGCCTTTCTTGGTATCCGTCGCCGGTCGCGACCATCTCGATGACCCGGCCCTTGGGCAGGCCGCAGCGGCGCTCGCAGCCCGCCCAGTGGACGGGCAGTTCCGGGCGGCGCTCACGGGTGGCCACCCACTGGGCGGCGTCGTGCTGGACGTCGGCCAGGGACTTGGCGCAGCCGGGGCTGCCGGTGCACGCGCTCACCCCTGTCCAGGGCGAGTCCGGGTCGGTGACCAGGCCGGATCCGGTCAGGTCGGGCTCTTCGGCGAGGTCGAGGAGCACGACGGTACGCCACGGCGTGAGCCGTACCGGGACATCGAGGGTGGCGAGCAGGCGCGCCTGGGCCGCGGTGAGCCGCCCGAGCGGGACCACGGCCTCGACCGCCACCCGGCCGTCCGGCAGCGCGATCACCCCGGCCCCGCGCGCCCGCACCGGGGACGCGCTCGCGGCGGTGCCGGCCTGGACGCGCATGGCGGTGAGGCGGGTGGCGGTGAGGCGGGCTGCGGTGAGGTGGGTGGCGACGCGGGCGGGGCCGTCGGGGAGTTCGGCGATGCGCCAGGCGCCGCTGTCCGCGCGCTCGGCCAGGAAGGCTCGCGCGGCGGCCAGGAGGGTGTCCACCCCGGCGCCGGGGATCGCGAAGGGCGTACCGGCCAGCAGGATGCCGTCCTCGACCAGGGTGACGTCGGCGCCCAGCGAGGCGACGTCACCGGTGCCGTCGTCCAGGGCGAACAGGAAGCGGCCCGGCAGCTCGGCCAGGGCGGGGTCGGCGCACAGGGCGCGGTCCAGGGCCTCGACGAGGGGGTGGGTGGCGAAGCCGGTCAGCCGCCCGCCGAGCGGCGAGGCGACGATGTTGCGCACCCGCTCGTGCGTCGGCGAGGGCAGCAGGCCCACAGCGGCCATCCGATCGGCGAAGATCGCCGGAGATTCCACGGCGCGCACCTGGACGTTGGCGCGCGAGGTCAGCTCGATCCCGCTCGTGCAGAAGGCGGCCAGTTCACGGAGCTGAGCTGGGGTGATGGCACCGCCGGGCAGGCGGATCCTGGCCAGCGGGCCGTCCGCGGCGGCGTGCGTCTGTAGCGCTCCCGGACAGGCATCTGGGCGGAGACGTCCGGAAAAGTCGGCTATGGACACGATGAGGATGGTAACGCCAGTAGGCTCACCCTTAGGCGACGGCAATGGGAGGAAGCCGGTGAGAAACCGGCGCGGTCCCGCCACTGTGACCGGGAAGCGAACCCCACCACAGGCCACTGTCCAGCGATGGGCGGGAAGGCCGGGGTGAGCATCGATCCGGGAGCCAGGAGACTCCTGCCGTCGCGACACCTGCGAACGGGGCGAGGACCCCGAGGGAGGACTGCGGCGTGCCTGGCGTTCTGCTGCTCTCTACATCCGACACCGACCTGCTGAGCGCGCGCGCCAGCGGCGCGGACTACCGCCTGGGCAACCCCGCCAGGTTGCTCACCGACGACCTGCCCGCGCTCGTGGACGGCGTCGACCTGATCGTGGTCCGGCTGCTCGGCGGCCGCCGCGCGTGGGAGGAAGGCCTCGACGCGCTGCTCGCCGGTCCACGCCCGGTCGTCGTGCTCGGCGGCGAGCAGGCCCCCGACGCCGAGCTGATGGAGCTGTCCACGGTGAGCGCGGGCGTCGTCGCCGAAGCGCACGCCTACCTCGCGCACGGCGGCCCCGCCAACCTCGCCGAGCTGCACGGCTTCCTGTCCGACACGGTCCTCCTGACCGGGTACGGCTTCGCCCCGCCGGCCCCCATGCCCTCCTGGGGCCCGCTGGAGCGCGACTCCAAGGCCACCGAGGGCCCCGTGATCGGCGTCCTGTACTACCGGGCCCACCACGTGGCCGGCAACACCGCGTTCGTGGAGTCCCTGTGCCAGGCGATCGAGGAGACCGGCGGCCGGCCGCTGCCGGTGTACTGCTCCTCGCTCAGAACGGCGGAGCCCGCGCTCCTGGACGTCCTGCGCACCGCCGACGCCCTGGTCGTGACCGTCCTGGCGGCGGGCGGCTCCCGTCCGGCCACCGCGGGCGCGGGCGGCGACGACGAGGCGTGGGACGTCGGCGCGCTGGCCACCCTGGACGTCCCGATCCTGCAAGGACTCTGCCTGACCAGCGGCAAGAAGGAGTGGGAGGACAACGACGACGGCCTGTCCCCGCTCGACGCCGCCTCGCAGGTGGCCATCCCCGAGTTCGACGGCCGGATCATCACGGTGCCGTTCTCGTTCAAGGAGATCGACGAGGACGGCCTGACCGTCTACACGGCCGACCCGGAGCGGGCCCGCCGCGTGGCCGGGATCGCGGTACGCCACGGCCTGCTCAGGCACACGCCACCGGCCGAGCGGCGGCTCGTGGTCATGCTGTCGGCGTACCCGACCAAGCACTCCCGGGTCGGCAACGCGGTCGGCCTGGACACCCCCGCGAGCACGGTCCGGCTGCTGGCCAGGCTGGCCGAGGCCGGCTACGACCTCGGCGAAGGTTTCCCCGGGGTCGCCGAGCAGGACGGCGACGCGCTCATCCACGCGCTGATCGCCGCCGGTGGTCAAGACCAGGACTGGCTGACCGAGGAGCACCTGGCGGGGAACCCGGTGCGCATCCCCGCCGCCGACTACGAGCGCTGGTACCGCACGCTACCCGCGGACCTGCGCGCCGGCATGGAGCGGCACTGGGGCACGCCGCCCGGCGAGCTGTTCGTCCACGAGGGCGACATCGTGCTGGCGGCCCTGCGCGCGGGCAACGTGGTGGTCATGGTCCAGCCGCCGCGCGGCTTCGGCGAGAACCCGATCGCCATCTACCACGACCCCGACCTGCCGCCCAGCCACCACTACCTGGCCGCCTACCGCTGGCTCTCGGCGGACTTCGGCGCGCACGCGATGGTGCACGTGGGCAAGCACGGCAACCTGGAGTGGCTGCCCGGCAAGTCGGCCGGGATGTCGGCCTCCTGCGGCACCGACGCCGCGATCGGCGACCTGCCGCTCATCTACCCGTTTTTGGTCAACGACCCGGGCGAGGGTACGCAGGCCAAGCGGCGGGCGCACGCGGTGCTGGTGGACCACATGGTGCCGCCGATGGCCAGGGCCGAGTCCTACGGCGACATCGCCCGCCTGGAACAACTCCTGGACGAGCACGCCTCCATCGCCGCCATGGACCCGGCCAAGCTGCCCGCGATCAGGGCGCAGATCTGGACGCTGATCCAGGCCGCCCGGCTCGACCACGACCTGGGGATGGCCGACCGGCCGCACGACACCGAGTTCGACGACTTCATCCTGCACGTGGACGGCTGGCTGTGCGAGGTGAAGGACGCGCAGATCCGCGACGGCCTGCACGTGCTCGGCCAGGCGCCGGAGGGGCCGGCCCGGGTGGGGCTGGTGCTGGCGATCCTGCAGGCCAGGCAGATGTGGGCGGGCAAGGAAGCACTGCCGGGCCTGCGCCAGGCGCTCGGGCTGACCGAGGACGGCACCGCGTCGCTGAAGGACGTGGACCGGGTCGAGGCCACCGCCCGCGCGCTGGTGGAGGCGATGGAGGAACGCGGCTGGACGGTGGAGGCCGCCGCGGCCGTGGCGCCCGGCCCCGAGGTGGAGAGCGTCCTCCGCTTCGCCGCCACCGAGGTCGTGCCCAGGCTGGCGCGTACCACCGACGAGATCGACCACGTCCTGCACGCCCTGAACGGCGGCTACGTCCCCGCCGGCCCCAGCGGTTCGCCGCTGCGCGGCCTGGTCAACGTGCTGCCGACCGGCCGCAACTTCTACTCGGTCGACCCCAGGGCGGTCCCGAGCCGGCTGGCGTGGGAGACCGGGCAGGCCATGGCCGACTCGCTCCTGGAGCGCTACCGCACCGACACCGGCGACTGGCCGCGCTCGGTGGGCCTGTCGGTCTGGGGCACCAGCGCGATGCGGACCGCGGGCGACGACGTGGCCGAGGTCCTGGCGCTGCTGGGCATCCGCCCGGAATGGGATGAGGCCTCCCGCCGTGTGGCGGGCCTCGCGCCGATCCCGCTGGAGGAGCTCGGCCGCCCCCGCATCGACGTGACCGTCCGCATCAGCGGCTTCTTCCGCGACGCCTTCCCGCACGTCGTGGCGATGCTCGACGACGCGGTACGGCTCGCCGCCGGCCTGGACGAGGACGACGAGGACAACTACGTCCGCGCCCACGTCAAGGAGGAAACGCACGGCGACGAGCGCCGGGCCACGATGCGCATCTTCGGCTCGGCCCCCGGCGCCTACGGGGCGGGCATCCTGCCGCTCATCGACAGCCGCAACTGGCGCGACGACGCCGACCTGGCCGAGGTGTACGCGGTGTGGGGCGGCTACGCCTACGGCCGCGACCTGGAGGGCGTGCCCGCGCGCGCCGACATGGAGAGCGCCTACCGCCGGATCGCCGTCGCCGCCAAGAACGTCGACACCCGCGAGCACGACATCGCCGACTCCGACGACTACTTCCAGTACCACGGCGGCATGGTCGCCACCGTCCGCGCGCTGACCGGCAAGGCCCCGGCCGCCTACGTCGGCGACAGCACCCGCCCGGACGCCGTCCGCACCCGCACCCTGTCGGAGGAGACGTCCCGGATCTTCCGGGCCCGCGTCGTCAACCCGAACTGGCTGGCCGCGATGCGCAGGCACGGCTACAAGGGCGCGTTCGAGCTGGCCGCGACCGTCGACTACCTGTTCGGCTACGACGCCACCACCGGCGTCATGGCCGACTGGATGTACGACAAGCTCGCCGCCGCGTACGTGCTGGATCCCGAGAACCAGGCGTTCATGGCCAAGTCCAACCCGTGGGCGCTGCACGGCATCGCCGAACGGCTGCTGGAGGCGGCCGAGCGGGACATGTGGGAGCACCCGGACCCGGAGATCCTGCGGGGTGTGCAGGAGGTCTACCTCAAGACCGAGGGCGACCTGGAGGACGACACCAGCCGCTGAGCGAGCACCGGGCTGCCCGCCCAGTGCAGGTGCAGGTAGGAGGCGGTGAGCAGGGCGTCGCCGTAGCCGTCGGCGCCGCCCTCCCACCGGTACAGCGCCCAGCCGCCCAGGTCGGCGGTGGTCCGGTGGAACTCGTGGCCCCTGAACCGCTCGCCCGGCCGGGTGAGCAGCGACCGGCTGACCGCCGTGGCCTCCCGGTAGCCGAGCGTCAGCCTGCCCGTCATCCGGGCCTTGCCGGGGACCCTGCCGCACATGCGCCGGCCGTCGAGCTCCTCGCACAGGTACAGCAGCCCGGCGCACTCGGCGGCGATCGGCCCGTCGAACGCGGCGACCTGGGCGCGCAACGGCTCGTTGGCGGCCAGCTCGGCGGCGTAGACCTCGGGGAAGCCGCCACCGATGATCACCGCGCCGGTGCCTTCCGGGAGCTTCTCGTCGTGCAAAGGGTCGAAGACGGCGATCTCGGCTCCGGCCGCGCGCAGCAGCTCGACGTGCTCGGTGTAGCCGAAGGTGAACGCCGCTCCGCCCGCGACCGCCACGATCTTCGGATCCGGCCGCTCGGTGCCGGCGGCCGCCGGGTTCCAGGGGGTGCCGGGGAGGGCGGGGGCGGTGGCGGCGAGCCGTACCAGAGCGTCGAGGTCGCAGGAGCGGGACACGAGCTCGCCCAGGCGCGCCACCGAGGAGACCGCTTCCGCCTCGCGTTCCGCGGCCGGGATCAGGCCCAGGTGGCGGGAGGGGGTGGCCACGGCGTCGTCGCGGCGGATGGCGCCCAGGACCGGGACGCCGGCCGCGTCCAGGGCGGCGCGGCACAGCTCCTCGTGCCGGTCGGAACCGACGCGGTTGAGCACCACGCCGCCGACGCGTACGCGCGGGTCGAACGTGGCGAAGCCGTGCACCACCGCGGCCACGGAACGGCTCTGCCTGGCCGCGTCCACCACCAGCACGACCGGCGCGTCCAGCAGCCTGGCGACGTGCGCGGTGGAGGCGAAGTCCGTCTCCCCCTTGCCGTCGAACAGCCCCATCACGCCCTCGACCACCGCCACGTCGCACCCCGCCGCGCCGTGCAGGAACAGCGGCGCCACCCGCTCCTCCCCGGCCAGCCACGGGTCGAGGTTGCGCCCGGGGCGGCCGGTGGCCAGGGCGTGGTAGCCGGGGTCGATGTAGTCGGGGCCGACCTTGTGCGGCGAGACCCGGAGCCCGCGCGCCCGCAGCGCCGCCATGAGCCCCGTGGCCACCGTCGTCTTCCCGCTGCCCGACGACGGCGCCGCGACGACCAGCCGCGGGATCACCACTCGATGCCTTTCTGCCCCTTCTGCCCGGCGTCCATGGGATGGCGTACCTTGCCCATCTCCGTGACCAGGTCGGACACCTCCAGCAGCCGCTCCGGCGCGTCCCTGCCGGTGATCACCACGTGCTGGTTGCCCGGCCGCCTCGCCAGCGTGGCGAGCACGTCGTCCAGATCCAGCCAGCCCCACTTCAGCGGGTACGTGAACTCGTCCAGCACGTAGAAACGGTAGGTCTCGGCGGCCAGGTCGCGCTTGATCTGCTCCCAGCCCTCGCGGGCGTCGGCCGCGTGATCCTCCTCGGTACCGGGACGCTGGATCCACGACCAGCCCTCGCCCATCTTGTGCCAGCTCACCGAGCCGCCCTCGCCCGACTCGCCCAGCACGAGCAGCGCCCGCTCCTCGCCGATGCGCCACTTCGCCGACTTCACGAACTGGAACACCCCGATCGGCCAGCCCTGGTTCCACGCCCGCAACGCCATCCCGAACGCCGCCGTGGACTTGCCCTTCCCCGGGCCCGTGTGCACCATCAGCAACGGCCGGGTACGCCGCTGGCGCGTGGTCAGCCCGTCATCCGGCACGACGTCCGGCTTGCCCTGCGGCATCTCAGCTCGCCTTCCTGTGCTCGCGGACCACCGTTCCCAGATCGTCCAGCGTGACCACCTCGGCGGCCAGCCGGGCCGCCAGCCGTACGGCGAGGCCCAACCGGACCGGACCGCTCTCGCAGTCGACGACCACGCACGCCACGCCCCTGAGCAGCCCGGCCGCCGCGTCCACGTCACCGCCCGCCGTCGCCCGCCCGTCGGTCACCACCACGACCAGCGGACGCCGGTCGGGATCGCGCATCCGCTCTACCCGCAGCACCTCCGCCGCCCTGGCCAGCCCCTCGGCCAGCGGCGTACGCCCGCCGGTCGGCAACGACCGCAACCGCGCCGCCCCCGCCTCCACCGACGACGTCGGCGGCAACGCCACCTCCGCGCCCCTCCCCCTGAACGTCACCAGCCCCACCTTGTCCCTGCGCTGGTAGGCGTCGAGCAGCAGGCTGAGCACCGCCGTCTTCACCGCGGTCATCCGCCTGCGCGCGGCCATCGAGCCGCTCGCGTCGACCACGAACAGCACGAGGTTGCTCTCCCTGCCCTCCCGCACGACCTCGCGCAGATCGCCGCCGCGCAGCAGCAGCCCGGCTCCGGTCCGCCCCCGCTCCTTCTGGTACGGCGCCGCCGCCAGCAGGGTCGCCGGCAGGTGCAGATCCTTGACCTTGCCGTGCGGCACCCGCGCCCCGGTCGCCCTGCCACGCGGCGTACGCGCCCGCGACCTCCGCCCCGAAGCACCCGCCCCGAGCCCTGGCACCTTCAACACCGGCACCCGATAAGGCGCCCCCACCCCAGCCACCGCCACTACCCCGGCCCCAGCCTCATCCCGCGCGTCGGGCCCCGGCTCGGCTCCTGGCTCGTCCCTCTGGCCGACCTGGAAGTTGTGCCCGGCCTCCCCCTGGTCAGGCTGGGAGTTGTGCCCGGTCTCCCCCCGGCCCGGCTCCTCCCCCTGGTCAGGCTGGGAGTTGTGCCCGGGGTCGGGGTCGCCCTGGTGGCCGGGGCCGTCGGGGTCGGGCGGGGTGTCCGGGGTGTCGCCGCCGTCCGGGTCGTCGTCGCCCCGGTGGCGGTCCAGGAGTTCCTCCAGCAGGTCCTCGTCCAGCCCCGGCGCGTCGAACGGGTCCCGGCGCCGCCGGTGCGGCAGGGACAGCCGGGCCGCCACCCGCACGTCCTCCTCCGTCACCCGGTCCCGCCCCTGCCAGGCCGCGTGCGCCATGGCCGCGTTCGCCGTGACCAGGTCGGCGCGCAGGCCGTCCACCTCGAACCCCGCGCACACCGCCGCGATCTGCAGCAGCCGGGCGTCGGGAAGGACGACCCCGCCGCTCAGCAGCGCCCTGGCCCGCAGGATCCGCTCGCCGAGCGCGGACTCCTGGGCGGTCCATCGCGCCACGAACGCCTCGGGTGAAGCGTCGTAGGCCATGCGCCGCCGTACCACCTCGGCCCGTTCGTCCGGGTCCCGCGACGCCTTCACCTCGACGGTCAGTCCGAACCGGTCGAGGAGCTGGGGGCGCAGCTCGCCTTCCTCCGGGTTCATGGTGCCGACCAGGAGGAAGCGGGCGGCGTGCCGTACCGACACGCCTTCGCGCTCGACGTAGCAGGTGCCGAGCGCGGCGGCGTCGAGCAGGAGGTCCACGAGGTGGTCGTGCAGGAGGTTGACCTCGTCGACGTACAGCACGCCGCGGTGCGCGCCCGCCAGCAGTCCCGGCTCGAACGCCTTCACGCCTTCGGTCAGCGCGCGTTCGACGTCGAGCGAGCCGACGAGCCGGTCCTCGGAGGCGCCGACCGGCAGTTCGACCAGGGAGGCGGGCCGCCGGTGGCGTTGTTCGCCGGGGTCGTGCGGCCCGTCGGGGCAGTCCGGGTCCGGCGCGGCCGGGTCGCAGGCGAACCGGCAACCGGCCACCACGTCCACCGACGGTAGCTGGGCGGCCAGCGCGCGGACGATCGTCGACTTGGCGGTGCCCTTCTCCCCGCGGACGAGCACGCCGCCCACCCGGGGCGAGACGGCGTTGAGCACCAGCGCCAGCTTCAGGTCGTCGAGCCCGACGACCGCGCTGAACGGGTAGGTGGCGATCAAGAGGTGACCTTCCGGTGTTCGAGGGCGTCCCGGTTGACGTGGGCGACCCGCCAGCCGCCGCGGGTGACGGCCAGTTCGGTGGTGGACAGTGGCGCGAGGTCGAAACGGGCGGCGTGCAGCGGGGGCAGGCCGAGCGCGTGCCCGAGCGCGGCGCGGATGGCTCCCGAGTCGCAGATGACCAGGAACGGCCGCCCGCGCCGGCCGTCGAACCTGGCCCGCGTCTCGTCGAGCCACCCCGTGACGCGCGCCGTCATCTGGTCGAGGCTCTCGCCGCCGTGGGGCGCCGCGCCGGGGTCGGCGAGCCAGCTCGCGAGCGCGTCCGGCTCGTCCTGGGCGACCCTCGTGTACGGCAGGCCGCCCCACCGGCCGTGATCGGCCTCGGCCAGGGCGTCGACCACGATGGGCGCGAGCCCCATGGCCGAGGCGGTCTGCAACGCGGCCACCGACGGCGCGACGAACGCCGCCCCCGCCTGCCCGGCCGTCAGCATCTCCCCAAGCCCACCGGGCTCCGCGTCGCCGGACACGCCGGGCTCGCGGAGTTCGCCGGGCTCGCGGAGCTCGCGGAGCTCGGGCCGGGTGCCGGGTCCCGCGTATGACGCCGTCCTGGCCAGGTCGGCGGTCCCGGCCAGAAGGGCGGCCTTCGCCAGGCTGGCGCGATCGGCCTGCTCCGGTGCGGGGAAGCAGGCTGTGCGCATGCCTGGTGTGCTGGCATGCCGTACGAAAAGCACTCCGCTCAGCTCGGTGCGGCGGCTGGGACGGCGGCGGTGGTCCGGCGGGCGGCGCGCTCGCCCGCCCAGGCGAACAGCGCCCCGAACGCCGCCCAGAACACCAGCTGCGTCCCCAGCGACGCGAGCCGGAACTCCCAAAGCAACGTGGCGGGAAAGCCCGCGGGCACCTCGTCGACCCGCGGCAGCAGCGCCAGCGCGGCGACCACCGGCACGAGGAAGGTCATCACGGTGACGCTCCAGCGCGCCCACGGACCGCCGGTGACCCGGCGCCCGCTCGCGACCGCGATGGCGACGGCGGCCAGGCCCACCAGCACCATGACCACGTAGAGCAGGGTCCGGCTGCCGATCGTGTGGGGGTCGCCGACGGCGGGCGGGTTGGCGGGATATTTCAGGAACGGCAGCAGGACGATCGCCAGAAAGGCCGTGCCCGCCGCGGCGAACGCGAGCGCGGGGTCCGACCTGGGGCCGACCCGGCCGCGCAGCCCGGCCACGACCAGGCCGAAGATGCCGCCGACGGCGAGGCCGTAAAGGCCCGTCGCGAGGAACAGCCCGGCCTTCTGCACCGGCCGGCTGACCTCGGCCTCCTCACCATGATGATCGTCGGCCGGCGCGGCCGGCGCTGCCGCCGCCGCGGCTTCTTCCAAGGCGATCGCGCTGTCCACGTGGGGCTCCCCCGCCAGGAAGGCGAAGGCGCCCGCGAACAGTCCGGCCAGCAGGCCCAGGAGCAGACCTCTGACCACAAGGGTGCGCACCATCGTGCCCGGCCCCTAGTGGCAGGGCACGCCGAGCAGGTGACGCCCGTCGTGCATCAGCTCGTGCAGGAAGGTACCGGTCTGCGAGACCGCGCCGTTGTCCATCAGAACCAGGTACGCGATCAACAGGAACAACGGCACGCTCAGCAACCAGGGCCGCAAACGGGGAAAGGGCACGGACGTCGAAGTGGTCCCACCACTCATCAAGGCCTCCTCAGGGATGACGCGTCCCAACAGGTGAGGTCACGGCCGTTAGGTGACCTGGCTCCCGGGATCTACGTCCCGGATACAGTGGCGCGTCCGCACCGGCATCTCACCGGATTTCCCCTGACAGCCGTGAAATCTACCGGAACGTATCCTTTCCTCCGGTTCTCGTCAACAGTCACGTGATCTTCGAAAGGTCGATGATCACGGTTTTGCCCCCGAGCGGATAGTGAACGAGCCGGCCGTCGCCGACGCCCGGTTGAACGATCTGCATCCCGCCATCGTCACCGGGCCGGGTGCCGAGGTCTCCGGAGCGGCCCGTGGCCAGGTCGAGCAGCGCCTGACCGCCGCCGGCCGAGTCGAACCGCACCGTCATGAACCGGTCCGCGGCGAGTCCGATCACAGGGGCCTCGGGCAGGTCCCGCTCCTGGGTGCCGTCGCGCAGGCGCATGAAAACGGTCCGGTCCGGCCTGTGGCCGACGCAGGTGAGCACGCCGCACCGCACCCAGATCTCGCCCGCGCGCGTTTGCCGCGCACCCGCGACCAGGCCCGATGCAACCTGATCAGCGCCTCCTGGGTCAGGTCGGCCGCGTCGTGCGGGTTGCCGCTGAGCACGTATCCATAGCGCAGGAGCGCGTCGGCGCGCTCGGCGACGAACGCCGCGAAGTCGTCCACCCTGGCCTCACCCTTCCTCGGTCCATCACATCCCAGACGCACGGAGGCCGGATTCTGTTGAATGTGAGGTGAAACGCTTTACCTACTAGTTCAGTTGCCATTGCCGGTGCCACGATCTACGTTGGGCCGAATGACAGACGAGCTGGACCGGATGTTCGCCGAGTTCCACGGGGAGATCGCCCGACTCCAGGGACTCCAGCAAGAGATCGAGCGGGTACGCGGCCGCGGTGAGGCCGCCGAGGGCCGGGTCGTCGCCGAGGCCACCATGACCGGCGCCCTGGCCGGGCTCACCATCGACCCCCGCGCCATGCGGCTCGGCTCCGACGAGCTGGCCGCCGCCGTCCTCCAGGCCGCCGCCGCTGCCGCCCGCGACGCCGGTGACCAGGCCAGGGCGCTGGCCGAGCCGTTCACCCCCGACGTGCTGCGATGAAGATCAACCCCACCCGCGCCTCCATCTACGGCTTCGGCGCCCTCGGCATCACCGCCTTCGTCTTCCAAATGCTCGCGGTCGACTACCCGGAAGGCGACCCCGACCGCGCCCGCCAGGCCCGCGACACCTGGCTACGGCTGGCCGAACGCGTGGAGAAGAGCTCCGGCAACACCTACCCCGCCGCCGAGTCGGTCTGGCGGCGCAACAGCGGCGAAGGGGTGGACGCGTTCAAGCGGACCGTCACCGAGGGCCTGTACCCGATGCCGCCGGCCCTCGGCTACCCCGGCAAGCTGGCCGCCGCCTGCCGCGCGAACGCCGAGGCCTGCGACGACTTCGCGGAGATCGTCGAGACCGTACGGCACGCCTACTGGACCATGGCACTGGCCAACCTCGCCAGCTTCATCTTCATCACCACGTTCCCGTGGCAGGCGGGGGCGGCGTACCAGATCACGCAGTTCCTCATGCGCAGGGCGCAGGCGAAGCTGCTGTCGAAGCTCCTGGAGCACGCGGTCGCGCGGGTCGTGCTGGCCAAGCTGACCGAGTACTCGATCGGCAGCGCCTTCTTCGCCATCGGCGACGTGGGCGTGGTCGCCGGGGTCAAGGCGGCGCGCGGCGAGGACCCGGGCTCTCTGGGCGACAACGCCCGGCAGGCGCTCAAGGAGTTCGCCGCCTCGGTGGCCTTCTACGGCGCCTTCGACGCGGCCATGCCCGCGGCCAGGGCGATGACCAAGAACCTCGACCTGCAGTACTTCATCGGCCGCATGGCCGGCGGCTCCGTCGGCTACGGCCCCAGCTACGACGCCATGAACGGCCAGGGCGGCGAGGACCTGATCCCGACCTGGAAGGAAACGCTGGGCCGGATGCTCCTCTACTTCACGATGGCCCACAAACCCGCGGGGTGAGCAGGATGGAAATCGACCGCGCCCGGCTGCGCGCCGTCGCCGAGGCTTACGACACCGAGCGCCGCGACCTGGCCGACCACGTACGGCGGGCCGCCGCGGAACTGACCGCCATCGGCGCCTTCTGGGGCGGCACCCAGGAGGGCGTCACGTTCTTCAAGGGCGACGGCGGCGCCCGCGGCTACGAGGCCCACACCGACCAGATCGCCAAGGGCCTGGTCCATCTGGACGAGGCCCACGAGCAGCTTGCCGAGCGCCTGCGCCTCATGGGCGACCTCGTCCGGGTCGCCAACTGGGACAGCATCGCCGACCTCCTGTCCAAGCTCCCCGAGCCGGACGAGAACCCCAAGGTCTGGGGCTCACCCGCTGAGCCCGAGTAGGAACGCCGCCGGGACGGCCGCGACGGTGAGCGCCACCGCCCACCACCGCGGCGCCGGCCCCGCCTGCCTCAGCACGCTCACCCCGAGCGGCGCCATGGCCACGACCAGACCGGCGACGGCGAGCAGGGACGGCAGGTCGGTGCTGCCCTTGAGCACGCCGAGCGGCAGCCCGGTGGCCAGCGCGAGCGCGACGCAACGGGCCACCCCGGCCGCGCCGGGACCGAACGCCTTCGCGCGGAAGGCGCCGACCGCCAGCACGATCCAGCCCGCCATGATGACGACGTTGACCGCCTTGAAGACGTGGAAGGCGCCGTAGGTGCCGGCCACGGCCCTCTGCGCGGCCTCAAGCCCGAGCGCGTCGACCATCTGGAACGCCAGGTGGCCGGCCCCGGCGTGGAAGACCCGGCCGAACAACCCGAGCACCACCAGCGTCACGCCCCACCGCGCCCAGCCGGGGTGCGTGGCGGAGATCCGCCGGGCCAGCGCGACCGCGGCCGGCCACAGAAGTACGAGCCCGGCGGCGAACAGGCTGTAGGACAGGGTCATCGTGCCGGGCTGCCGGGCATAGGCGGCGAGCTGGCCGGGGAAGAAGTCGTCCTGGCCGATCCGGGTCAGCACCCCGGCGAGGAGCAGGAGCGGGCCGAGCAGCAGCCCGGCCGCCTCGACCCACGGGCCGGGGAGAAAGTGTGTCCGCGTCATGCCGATCATTCAATCGGCGCAGGTCAGCGGGCACATTGGCACAGAGGCGAGTATTACGGGTACACCTAGCACTACCCCCCGGCCGGTCGTTGGGGGGTAGATGCGGCACTGGTTCGCCCGGGAGATCGTCGACGCGGGGAAGCTCCGGCTGTTCTGCTTCTTCGTGCTGTTCCTGCTCACGTTCCTGTTCATCAGGTTCAGCGTCCGGATGATCAGGAAGCGGGTGCGGTGGTGGCCGGGGAACGTCACCCCGGGCGGGATGCACATCCACCACGTGGTGTTCGGGCTGGTGTTCATGTGCCTGGGCGGGATCGGCGGGCTGGCCGTACAGGATGGAAGCTCTGCGCCCGCGGGGGTGACCGCGGCGGTGTTCGGCGTGGGGGCGGCGCTCGTGCTCGACGAGTTCGCGCTGGTCCTGCATCTGCAGGACGTCTACTGGACCGAGCGGGGGCGGCTGTCGGTGGACACGGTGTTCATGGCGCTGGCGTTGTGCGGGCTCGGACTGCTCGGGATCAGCCCGCTGGAGGTCGACGAGTTGTTCACCGGCCAGGACCTGATCAACGGCGGGCTCGTCGTCACGGCGAACATCCTGTTCGCGGTGCTCAGTCTGAGCAAGGGGAAGATCTGGACCGGGCTGATCGGGGTCTACCTCACCCCGCTCGCGCTGGTCGGCGCCATCCGGCTGGCCAGGCCGGGCTCGCCGTGGGCGCGCTGGCGGTACCGGGAGGGGTCGCGCAAGCTGCGGCGGGCCGAGTGGCGCGAGCACAGGATCCGCGAGCCGATCGAACGGTTCAAACACACGGTTCAGGACGCGATCGCCGGCCGGCCCACCCCTTAGCCCTGATGGCGTTTTTTGCCCCGTACATTGGACGTCGCCCTTGACGACGGACCGCGAAAGAGTGACCGATGAACGACAACGACCTGCTCGCGGCCCGGTTCGAGTCGCATCGCGGGCACCTGCGGGCCGTGGCCTACCGCATGCTGGGCTCGCTCAGCGAGGCCGAGGACGCCGTCCAGGAGGCGTGGTTCCGGCTCAGCAGGACCGACGTGAGCGACGTCGAGAACCTCGCCGGCTGGCTCACCACCGTCACCGGGCGAGTCTGCCTCGACATGCTGCGCTCGCGCGAGTCCCGGCGCGAGGACCCCATCGGTGAACGGCTGCCCGACCCGATCGTGAGCGTCGGCGACCATGTCGACCCGGAGCACGAGGCCCTGCTGGCCGATTCGGTCGGGCTGGCGCTGCTCGTGGTGCTCGACACGCTGGCGCCCGCCGAGCGGCTGGCGTTCGTGCTGCACGACATGTTCAGCGTGCCGTTCGAGGAGGTCGCGACGATCGTCGAACGCTCCCCCGCCACCACCAGGCAACTCGCCAGCCGGGCCCGCCGCCGGATCCAGGGCGCCCGCGTCGCTCCCGACCCCGACCTGGCCCGGCAGCGCGAGGTCGTCGCCGCGTTCCTGTCCGCCGCCCGGGACGGCGACTTCGGGGCGCTGGTCTCCGTGCTCGACCCGGACGTGGTGCTGCGCGTCGAGGGCGCCGACGTGCCGATCGGCACGCTGCGGGTGATCCGCGGGGCCGCCGAGGTGGCCGGCCAGGCGATGTCGTTCCGCGCGATGGCGGACCGCTACGTGCCGGTGCTGGTCAACGGGGCCGTGGGCATGATGTCCGCACCGAACGGCAAGCCCAAGATCGTCGCCGCGGTCACCGTCTCCGGCGGAAAGATCGTGGCCATGGACATCCTCGCCAGCCCTGAGCGCCTGCGCCGCCTCGCCTCCTTGCCCTCGCTGCCCCGCGACCAGGACCGACGTTGACCCCGGCTGCCAGCCTCGCGGCCGGGGAGGACGTACGATCAGCGGGTGACCGAAAAGACCGAAACCGTACCTGGCTGGCTCGCTCCCGAAGAGCTGGAGTCGATTCGCGGACGCATGCCGATCCTCTACATCGACGCCGTCCCCGTGCGAGTCGACGAGACCGGTGTCGTGACCCACGTCGGCCTCCTGCTGCGCATCAGCTCCGACGGCGAGGTCAGCCGGGCGCTGGTCTCCGGCCGGGTCCGGCACCACGAACGGGTCCGCGACGCGCTGATGCGGCACCTGGAAAAGGATCTCGGGCCGGTGGCGCTGCCGAACATCCCGATCTCGCCACAGCCGTTCACGGTCGCGGAGTACTTCCCGACGCCGGGCGTCACGCCGTACCACGACCCGAGGCAGCACGCGGTCTCGCTGGCCTACATCGTCCCGGTGTCCGGTGACTGCCGCCCGCGGCAGGACGCGCTCGACCTCGTCTGGTTCACTCCCGAGGAGGCGTCGTCCCCGATGGTGCAGCAGGAGATGGCCGGCGGGCAGGGCGTCCTGCTCAAGCAGGCACTAGCACATGTGGGACGCTTGACCTGATTTGTAAGCGACGCGTCACTCTGCGCTTAACTCGGAGTCACGTTAGCCTGTCAAGCTCGGTCGCATGCGACGACTGGGCTTCATCATCGTGACCGCGTTGACGACCCTGACGACCCTCACGCCGGCGGTCTCCGCCGCCGCCGACCCCACCAACGTCGCCCATCGGGGCGCCTCGGCCGACGCCCCGGAAAACACCCTCGCCGCCTTCAGGCTCGCCGGCCGGCAGGGCGCCGACATGTTCGAGCTCGACGTCCGCGAGACCAAGGACCATCAGCTCATCCTCCTGCACGACCCCACGCTGACCAGGACCACCAACGTCGAGAACGTCTTCCCCGACCGCGCGCCGTGGCCGCTGAGCGCCTTCACCCTGGATGAGATCCGCAGGCTCGACGCGGGCTCATGGTTCGGTTCCGGTCACTCCGGCGAACGTGTCCCGACCCTCGGCGAGACCCTGCGCACCATGAAGGGCCGCGGCATGGGCCTGCTCCTGGAGATCAAGGACCCGGACCAGTACCCCGGCATCGAGCGCCGCGTAGCCGCCGAACTCCGCAGGAACTCCTGGTGGCTGCAGCCCGGCCGCCTGGTCGTCCAGTCCTTCGACTGGCGCTCGATGCGTACCTTCCACCACAGGATGCCGCGCATCCCGGTAGGCCTCCTCGGCACCCCCGCGGTGAGCCAGCTCCGCACCCTGTCCCGCTACGCCACCCAGATCAACCCGCCCTACCAGTACGTCACCCGGGCGTACGTCAACCGCATCCACAGGCTGGGCATGAAAGTCTTCACCTGGACCGTCAACGACCGCGCCGAGTGGCGCCGCCTGGCCTCCCAAGGCGTCGACGGCATCATCACCGACCGGCCCGGCATGGCGGGACTCACTCCTTGACCGGAATCCGCCGCACCCGCATGATCTCCGCGCCCTCTCTCCGCCACCCCTCCCCTTCTTCGGTACGGCCCAGCCGCCGATAGACCTGCCCGAGCACGATGGCGATCCTGCCCCGGGTGAGCTCGTCATCGTGCGCCAGGCCGGCGGCCGCCTCCAGCACGTGGGCCGCCTCCTGGTTCCGCCCGGCGGCGGCCAGCGCCCGTCCTCGCTGATAGGTCAGCAGAGCCTTGCCCTGGGCGTCGCCCAGCACCTCATAGGCCCGAACGCCCTCGTCAAAACGTTCAGCCGCGGCGTCGGGGTTGCCCCGGGCCAGTTCGAGCAGCCCCCGCGTCTCGACCATCACCGCCCGCACCTCAGCCACCTTCCGAGCGACAGCCCCACCCTCAGCACCCCCACTCCCCACGGCCCCCGCGCCACTGGCGCTCCCGGTGCCCATGGCGCCCCCAGCGCCCCCGACGTTCCCGGTTGTTGTGGTGTTTTCTGGGTTTTTGTTCCCGGAGCTTCCGGCGCCCGTAGGCTCTGGTGCCTTGGCCAGGTCGGCTGCCCGGTCCACCTCGGCGGCGGCCTTGTCCAGTTCGGTCGCGGCCGCCGAGAAGTCCGACAGCTCGATCAACGCCCTGGCCGTCTGATCACGCATCCGCGCCTCAGCCGCCCAGTCACCCAGCCGGTGCGCGGACAGGGTCCCGAGCCTGCTGGTCTCCAGCCAGTCGGCGTAGTGCTTGCGGTTGGCATAGAGCGCCCACATGGCCTCGGCGCTCCGCCGTACCAGCTCATCCCACCCCGCGGTGGAGGCCTGCCGCAGCAACGCCAGCAGATTCCCCCGCTCACTCTCCAGCCAGTCCAGCGCCTCGCCAGGACCGTCGAACACCCCCGGCTCCCCAGGACGATCCAGGACCAGGCAGTGAGCGGCGGTGACCATGCGCGAATACCAGGCCACCGCCCGCCGCAAAGCCTGGTCCCGCTCGGCCGCGGGCTCCCCTTCGGCGGCGTGCGCCGCGTGCCCCCGGACCAGCTCATGCAGCCGGTACCGCTCGGGCAGCGCCTCCACCACCAGGTACGTCTCCAGAAGCGCCCCGATCAACGGCCGCACCTCACCACCCGCGAGCGCGCCGGCCAGAGCAGCGGTGAAATCGCTCCCAGGCAGCAGCCCCAGCAGCCGGTAAAGGCGCGCCGCGTCGGGCGGCAGTCCGCGATACGCGGTCTCGAACACCGCTTCCACAACGGGTTCCCTTCCGCGGCGAACCGGCCGGGGCGTTGCGGACCCCGATGGTCGCCACGGAAGAAGTCTCGCGTTCACCC
The DNA here is from genome assembly GCF_042740095.1 of Nonomuraea sp. NPDC059023. Lineage (NCBI taxonomy): Bacteria > Bacillati > Actinomycetota > Actinomycetes > Streptosporangiales > Streptosporangiaceae > Nonomuraea > Nonomuraea sp. NPDC059023. The sequence continues at coordinate 89,104 of NZ_JBHYIO010000015.1, forward strand.
ACAACAAGAGCAAGACCGCTTGAATAGACCGTGAATTCCCACCCCGGATCGAGAGGTCAAAGCCATGATCCGCGTCGCCACCCTGAACGTCTGGGGCAGGCAGGGCCCCTGGCCGTCCCGCCTGGCCCTGATCCGCCAGGAACTCACCGACCTCAGCCCGGACGTCATAGGCCTCCAAGAGGTCTGGCGCCACAAGGGCCGCTGCCAGGCGGAGGAGATAGCCGGCGACCTGGGCTACGAAATCGCCTACGCCCCCGCCTTCACCGCCGAGGACGGACGCATCCAGGGCAACGCCATCCTGACCCGCCTCCCCATCCGCGACCAGCACCACGTCCCCCTCCCCGTAGGAGGCCACGAGCCAAGAGCCCTCCTTTACGTCCAGGCCGGCGACCTCCCCGTCTACGTCACCCACCTGAACTGGCAACCCGACCACAGCGCCATCCGCCAGGAACAGGCCCGCTTCATCACCGCCCACATGACCGGCTCCCCCGCGGTCCTGCTGGGCGACTTCAACGCCACCCCGGACTCCCCCGAAATCCAATACCTGAGCAGCCAGTTCACCGACGCCTGGACCAGCGCCGGCGACGGCACCCCCGGTGACACGTTCTCCCGCGACAACGCCTTCGTCAGCCAGTACGACGACGAACCCACGAGACGCCTGGACTACATCTTCACCAGCGCCCACCCGGCCCGAACCTGGCTGACCTTCACCACCCCGAAAGACGACATCTGGCCCTCCGACCACTATGGCCTCGCCTGCGACCTAACCCTTACGTAACGCGATCCCCTCACGGGCCTCAGTCGAGATTGTTGCGCTGACGAACGAGGTTCGCGATGGCCAGAATCTTCGGCCGACCAGTTGCCTTGAAGGAGAGCCCGTGCCGGAAGATTTCAGGGATCCAGTATTGATCTTCTTCGCGGAAAACGACCCCATTGGCGGCAAGAACCTCCAGGTTCTCATTGGAAAGTCTCACCGCTTCAGGACTGAACGGGATTCGTTTTTGCTCCACACCTAGAGCGTCAAGGTGCTTGAGAAGCTCTCCGACCTGTGGACTTTCATCGCTGATTGCCTTGATCTTCTCCTTGCTGCATTGCACCAAGGCCTTCCTCATCGCGGCCGGCGCGAGCAAGCGGTCTGTCGAGCGAGTGTCTGCGATCGACTGGTCGGCTGATTCCTTGAGAAAGGTGACAATATCGCGAGCCTGAATCTGACCATTGAAATCCGATAGCGCAGCAAGGAACCAGCCGTCCGACCGCGCTTCACGAGAACGCAGTGATCCCATTTTCTCCCCCCACACGGGAAGAAGCCATTCACTGAGTCGCTGATCTTTGGCGGAAACAACCTCATCCGAGGTCAATCCCGGAAGAGCCTTAGAGCGTTGCGTCACCCAGAGAGCGAGCCTGAGAGCTTCGGCCGGATTCCACTTGAGTTCATACTCGCTGTATCGAGCGAAGAACTGTCTGTAGTTCTGCTTGATGGCCGCCTGAACCAGATCACGCCGCACAAAGATCACCAGTCCGAGCGGCCTACCGCGCAGGCTCCGCAACCAGTCAAGGCAGTCGGTCAGTAGAACTCGGAGTGCCTGGACCTGGGCACTGTCATCGGAGAAGTTTTGAAGGAGATCCTCGAGTCCATCTATGAGGAAGATTCTCCTGTTAAGACTACCGAACTCGGCCAGCTTCTTCTCAACGTCAACGGGGCTGGTCTTGATCCCTATGGCACGCGCCATGCAGGTGAGCCAAACCTGCCTCCATTGTAGATCTGTCAGCTCCGAGCGCAGCGACTCATCGATGACATCGCGCAGGTCAAGCTGGCTATACGATTCCGAGTCCGTCGAGACAGAAGCGCTGCGCTGGATTTCTTCAACTCGGCGCCTGGTGGCGTCATTGAGGTTCTTGGAGACGAAAACCGGCGCCAACAAGGCGTCTAGAGCCACTTCCTCGACGCCCACGTCACGTGCGTACGTTCGCCAGGTTCTACGGAAGCACATCTGCGTCTGGGTAAAGGTCTTCCCAGAGCCTTTTGCGCCTGCCACCACGCACAACGGCGGCTCCGTCCGATGCGACGTCAGCAGATTTCGGAGCGACTCTGTAGGCAGGAAGGCGGTATCGTCCGCTGTCTCGGCATAGGCCAGCCGTCGAGCGAAGTCGCTCAGGGCCTCACGGAGAGGCACGAGGTTGTCCCGCAGGTTGACACGGAGCGACTCAACAGCATGCGCTTCATCGGCAAGAGCCGAACTATTCGACGGAGCAAGACCTTCCGCCAATGACGCGAACATCTCTACAAGTTGATGGCGTCGAGCAAGCTCCACGACCTCCTCCCAGGAGGACGGAAGAGCTAGAAGCCCGTCTTGAAAGACGCTAAAGATCGGCTCCAGTATAAGGTCACCATCGACGGTCCGGTCCTCATTGTCCTCTGGACGCGGTTCGAGTGTTTCGGCGATGGCATCTCGAAGCATTGCGGCGGCCTTGGCCGCTTGGTCGCGATGTCCCTGTTCTCTGAACTGAGTTACGACAGCAATGCTCGATGGATCGTCACCTCGGCTCGGGGCTCTTCGGCCGAGCTCTTGAATGGTTCGAATCGAACCATAGAGCGATTGGTTGCTAATGGTGGTGACGAAGATGCGCTGAACTCGCGGATCCAGCAGCACCGGAGCGGCAAGTTCACTGCTACCAGCGCGAAGATCGATCAGAACCGTATGCGCGTCCAGACGGCACGCAAGTTCGGCAATGGATTCGGTGAGAAAGTAGATAGACCGGTCGGGGGTCAGGAGGTCGGTGGGTTCAAGTCGAGACGGTGCGATGTCATGCAGCGAACGACGAGTGGGCATGATGATCACGTTGTCCAGCGTCTGGTTCAACAGATACGTCGCACCCAACGACACCGCATCTGACGGGCGACCATCCTCGGAGGAGTGCAGCAGCGCGAGGAAATCTTCATAGCTGAAGTCAACACGCCGCCCCCGAGATGCGAACATCCAGGTGATTCCCGGCGCCTCAAGGTCAGCGTCAATAAAAAGCACCCGCTCCCCACGCCGGGCAATGGCGTCCGCGAGGGCCACACCGTGCAGGGTGCGCCCCACCCCGCCTTTGAAGGAGTGCAGCGCGGCGATTCGCACGTTGCCGGGGAATGGCTGATCGGGAGGAGGCAAGGGTTGACCGAGGGCACGGACGACGCGCCGCTCGCGCCACCGGGGCTCCCGCCTTGGGAGATCGGGGTCTCGGTGGGAGACCGTGATCGGTAGGAGTCTTGTGGAAGGCCGTCCAGGAACATCGTCGAGACGAAGCGAATAGATCTGTTCGTGGACCACAACCGAGCCGACGCCAAACTTCTCGCTCAGCCAAGACAAAGCGGCTTCCGATGAGGCCTGTGGATCGATCCTGAGTTCGAGGCCATCCCAGAAGGCATCGCACTCGTGAAGCCAAGCGGGCCATTGGTTCTGCGTCGCGAGCGTCGCCAGGTGGGCGTCCACATCCATCCATGTGTAGAGACGCTCCGGCACCTTGGTCCACAGGTCTGGCATGATCATGCCCTCAATTCTTGCTGACACCAGTCCAGCAGGTCACGTAGGACCGCGAGAGCCTCTTGCTCGTGCTCCTTGCGAAGGGCGTGCCCGTACCGCCACGCCTGATGCAGGTCGCGGAACTCGACCTTTACCTTTGCCATGTTGTGGCTCGCACAGTGTTGCATCCGTGCGCATAGATGGGGAGGCAGCCGCAACTCCTTGGCAAGTTTCTGCAAGTCATGGCTTCTGAGGTGTTCGGGAAGTTGAGCCGTCGAGCGTAGGTTGAGACGACCGAGAAGAGCCGCTTTCAGGCCGCACTCAGCGCCATAGAAAAGAAGCACTGCTGCTGGAGAGCCTTCTGAAAGATGTTCAGCCGCTTGCTGATGGGCGCTGGAACTCGCAAAAAGTTGGCGTCTGCCGACATCTACGGGCACGTTGCGTAATCTATCGAGACTGGCCGTGTCCAGCAGGCGCTCCGCTGAAGATACGGCAACTGATCTGCCGAGTCGGGCCGCTTTAGCACCCCATATGAATCCAAATACCGCCAAAACGGCCAGCGACGGGGGTCTTCCCCTGGCGATGGCCCGCCCATGACGCAGTCCTGCCGCTGATCCAGGGTCGATGAGAAGTGAACGGCTCTATTTCTCTGAACACCCCGCCATCGGTGCACTGCTGCCCAGGGCGGGCCAAGCGGCGGGCCATCTTCAGGTGCGCCCCATGCCCGCCTCTACCTGACCCGCGAAGACTCACCAGTCTCGCGGCGTCTGCAACGCCTTGATGCGCGCAGCCCAGCGGGCACCAGGAGCGGAGTTCGCGGAGCTTGCCTTTCAACTGCCTGGTGTACGGCTCGCCAGAACGACCGTCTCCTGATCGTCCCGACTGGGCCGGTAGGACCCACTCGTCCGCCTCGGGAATCGAGGAAGAGCTCGGGTGAGACCCGGCATACGCACCGTTTGGCCAGCTCAGCGTGGCACTACGGGAAGTAGCTAATTGGATGCGAAGAGTGAAGGCTGGTGAAGTCCGTCCCACGACAGAAGGGAAGCTTCATGCGCCCGATCCCCCTCATGCTGGCAGCCGCCGCCGCGACGCTCGCGTTCGTCGGCACCGGCCCCGCCTTCGCCGCACCAGGCGTCGTGTTCCTCCACTCGCCGAGCGGCGTGCAGAAGACCGTCGAGAACCCTCAGCCTCAAGAGTGCCACGTGGGCACCGGTCCCGGCTCTCTGGTGCGCAATGCCACCGAGGGCACCATCCTGGTCTTCCCTGACTCCGCGTGCCGGACCAGGATCTTCAACCCGGTCGAGCCCGGCGAAGTCCGGGTGGACAACGTCGGCAGCTTCATGGCGCTCGACTGACCGATGACACCGGATCAGGCGGCCATGGTGAGGGCGGCCGCCTGATCCGGTTGTGTCGTGCTCTATTGGCGCGGTGCCTCAGGGCCCTGGCCATCGCGTCGGCGATAGCGTGATCGAGACGCGCGGAGCGAAGCGGAGCTCCCTTGTCCGGGGCGGGATCCAACTGCCCAACCACTTAGCCGGGCAACGGGCGGGGCCCAAACCGAACGCGCGGAGCGAAGCGGAGCACCTTTGTCCGGGGCGGGATCCAACTGCCCAACCACCTAGCCGGGCAACGGGCGGGGCCCTAGGCAGAACGCGGGGAACTCTTCTTCAGATTTCGCAGTTGGTTTCGGTGTCTGGGTCGGGGCCGCCGTCGCAGTCGTCGGCTGTTCCGGTGCCGCCGTCCAGGTGGTCGTTGCCGTAGCTGCCGCGTAGCGTGTCGTTGCCTGCTCCGGCTTCCATGGTGTCGTTGCCTGTTCCGCCGTTCAGGGTGTCTGTCAGTGGGCCGCCGTACAAGGTGTCGTTGCCGCTGCCGCCGGTCAGCGTGTTCGCTCCTGGGCCGCCGTAGACCGTGTCCTGGCCGGCGTCGCCGTACAGGATGTCGTTGTCCCAGTCGCCGAACACCTCGTCGTCGCCGGAGCCTCCGGAGACTGTGTCGTTGCCCTTGACGCCGCTGACGAAGTCGTTGCCTATACCGCCGTAGACGCTGTCGTTGCCGTCCCAGCCCATGATGGTGTCTTCGCCTGCGCCGCCGCTCAAGACGTTGGCGGCGGCCGTACCCTCCAGGTGGTCGTTGCCGGAGCCGCCTGTGACGTTCTCGATGCCGGGCAGGCCGTCGTTCTCTCCTGGTTCGCCGCATGGGCACGCTGTCAGCTTCACCGTCACGGCGGCCGTACGGGAGGCGTAGCTGACGGTGTCGGTGCCGGTGCCGCCGTCGATGGTGTGACGGCCTGGCCCGGAATGGATGACGTCGTTGCCGGTGCCGCCGCTCACAAGGGAGCCGACGCTTCCCGGGTAGCCGTACGCTATGTCGTTTCCGGCTCCGAGGCCGATCAGGGCATGGTTGGGGCCGGTCGGGTTGACGATGTCGTCCAGGTCGCCGACGTCGATGATGAGCTGGCCGCTGAACGTGGCGGCGGCCGTGCATTCGACGAGTGTCAGGTCGGCCGGGTCGGGGTGGGCGCAGCCGTTCAGCGGAGTGATGGGGACGATGTCGTCCACGAGGTAGGTGTCGGCGTCCGGTGCGGTGAAGGTCACGTGGTTGACCTGGCCGGGCGCGGCCTTGTACTCAAGCTCGCCGGACATCACTCGGGCGAAGGTGTCCGCACCGGAAGCGGCGTACGCGGGCGTGGCGCCGAGCGCTACTAGGAGGGCCGCTGTGGCGGCCATGGCTAACGTGCTGGCTGGTCTCATGGTCGGACTGTGCGCCCGTCCCATTGCTCCGGACTTGCAGGCCGCTGACAGTTAGGGCGGATGCCCGATACCGCCGGAAGCCCGGGAAATCTAGCGTTTTGACCTGCAAGAATTCCCGCTTCGAGGAGCGACATGAACACCGCGATAGCCGTCCAAGGGCTTCACAAGAGCTTCGGCAAGGCGCCCGCGCTGAACGCGCTCGACCTGACCGTCCACACCGGCGAGGTGCACGGCTTCCTTGGCCCGAACGGCTCGGGAAAGTCGACGACGATCCGGATCCTGCTCGGGCTGATGCGGGCCGACTCCGGCTCCGTACGCCTGCTGGGCGGCGACCCCTGGAAGGACGCGGCCGAGCTGCACCGGCGGCTGGCGTACGTGCCGGGCGACGTGAGCCTGTGGCCGTCGCTGACCGGCGGCGAGGCGATCGACCTGCTGGGCCGGATCCGGGGCGGCCAGGACCGGACGCGGCGCGCGGAGCTGCTGGAACGCTTCGAGCTCGACCCGCGCAAGAAGGCCAGGACGTACTCCAAGGGCAACCGGCAGAAGGTGGCCCTGGTGGCCGCGTTCGCCTCCGACGCCGAGCTGCTCATCCTGGACGAGCCCACCTCGGGCCTGGACCCGCTGATGGAGGCGGTCTTCCAGCAGTGCGTGGCCGAGCAGAAGGCGCTGGGCCGCACGGTGCTGCTGTCGTCGCACATCCTGTCGGAGGTGGAGGCGCTGTGCGACCGGGTGAGCATCATCCGCGCGGGCCACACGGTCGAATCGGGCACTCTGTCCGAACTTCGCCATCTCACCATGACCCAGATTTCCGCCGAAATTTCGGGGAAAATCCCGGCGCTCCCCACCGCCCGCAACCTCACCACCAACGGCCGGAAGATCAGCTTCCAGGTCGACGACCAGGACCTCGACACGACCATGCTGACCCTCGCCCAGTCCGGCATCGTCAGCCTGACCAGCACCCCGCCCTCCCTCGAAGACCTCTTCATGCGCCACTACGCGGCCGAGAAATCCAGCCACTCCGTGACCGAGAGAAGCAGCCACTCCGCGGCCGGGAAGGGCAACTGATCATGCACGGCACCTGGACCCTCATCAAGCTCGTCATCCGCCGCGAACGCCTCATCACCCCCGCCTGGATCCTCCTGCTGGCGATCGTCGCCGCCGGCCAGGCCAACAGGTACGCCCAGACCTTCTCCACCCCCCAGTCCATAGCCGACTTCGCCCGCGAGATGACCGTCAACAAGGCGCTGACCGCCTTCGCCGGCGAGGTCTACTCCCCCACGATCGCCGGCATGGCCGTCTGGAAGAACGCCGACCCCATCTACACGATCCTCGCCCTGATCGCGATCCTCACCGTGATCAGACACACCAGGGGCGAGGAGGAGTCCGGCCGCGCCGAACTGGTCGGCGCCGGTGTGATCGGCCGCCTGGCCCCGCTGACCGCGGCGCTCGCCGTCACCGCCACCTCCATGCTGCTGGCGGGGTTCGTCACCGCGTTCTCCATGATCATGCTCGGCTTCGACGTCACCGGCTCGCTCGCCTTCGGCGCCGCCATCACCGGCGTCGGACTCGTCTTCACCGGCGTAGGCGCGCTGGCCGCCCAGCTCACCGAGGGCGCCAGGACCGCGATCGGCCTGGCGGCCATGGGCCTCGGCCTGTCGTACCTGCTGCGCTTCGTCGCCGACGGCGGCGCGGGGACCGCGATGAAGTGGGCCTCACCGCAGGGCTGGTCGCACCTGGTCCAGCCGTACGCCGCCAACAACCTGGCCGCGCTCCTGCCCAGCCTGGCCCTCACGCTGGCCACGATGGCCGCCGCCTACCGGCTCAACGCCCGCCGCGACCTCGGCCACGGCATCCTCGCCCAGCGTCCCGGCCCGGCGCACGCGCGCCACCTGTCCTCCGCACTGTCCCTGGCCTGGCGCCTGCACAAGGGCCTGCTGACCGGCTGGAGCATCGGCTACGCCGTCGCCGGCCTGGTGCTCGGCGCCCTGGCCCTGTCGATCCCCGAAGTCTCCCGGCAGGGCGCCGCTGTCGAGGAGTTCCTGCGCCGCTACACCGGCTCCCCCGAGGCCGGCATGACCGACGCGTACCTGTGGCTGATCAGCCTCTCGCTCGGCTACGTCGCCGCCCTCTACCCCCTGCTCACCCTGCTACGGCTGCGCGCCGAGGAGGCCACCGGCCGCGCCGAACTCCTGCTGGCCCACCCCGTCGGCCGCCTGCGCTGGGCGTGGAGCCACCTGGTGTTCGCGCTGGCCGGGCCGGTCGTCATCCTGGTCCTCGCGGGCCTGGCGATGGGCGTGGCCGTCGGCGATCCGCTGTCGGTGCTGCCCGGCACGCTGGTGCAGGTTCCGGCCGTCTGGGTGCTGGCCGGGGTGGGCGTGCTGGCCTTCGGGGCGCTGCCCAGGGCGGCCGCCGCGATCAGCTGGACGGCGTTCCTGTTCGTCAACCTCTTCGGCGAGGTGCTCGGCCCGATCATCGGGATCGACTACTGGATCGCCAAGTACTTCGTCCCCTTCCCCAACCTGCCGATGGTCCTGTCGGGCGAGGCGTTCAGCGCCGTTCCTCTTCTGATCATGACCGCGCTCACGGCCGCGCTCACCGCCGCGGGACTGACCGCACTCAACCGCAGGGCCCTGGTCTGAGTACGTCAGGACTCCAGGTAGGCCAGAACCGCCAGCACCCGGCGGTTCTGGTCGTCGCTGGGCGGCAGCCCGAGCTTGGCGAAGATGCTGGACGTGTGCTTGCCGATCGCCTTCTCGGTGACCACCAGCCGGGCGGCGATGGCGTGGTTGGACAACCCTTCTGCCATCAGCCCCAGCACCTCCCGCTCCCGCGGCGTCAGGGCGGCCAGCGGCTCGTCCCGCCCGCGCCGGGTGAGGAGCTGGGCGATGACCTCGGCGTCCATGGCGGTGCCGCCGGCGGCGACCGTACGGACCGAGTCGACGAACTGCTCGACGTCCCCGACCCGGTCCTTCAGCAGGTAGCCCACGCCACCGGATCGGTCGGACAGAAGCTCGTGGGCGTAGAGCTGCTCCACGTACTGCGACAGGATCAGCACCGGCAGCCCCGGCACCCGGCGGCGGGCCTCCAGGGCGATGCGCAGGCCCTCGTCGGTCTGGGTGGGCGGGAGCCGTACGTCGACGACGGCCACGTCGGGGCGGTGCTTGAGCAGGGCGGCGAGCAGCATCGGGCCGTTGTCGACCGCCTCGACCACGTCGAAGCCGTGCGTGGACAGCAGGCGGATCAGGCCGTCCCGGAGGAGTGCGAGATCTTCCGCGATGACAACACGCACGGCAACTCCATGGTCAGTTCGGTCGGCCCGCCGGCGGGGCTGGCCACGGTGAGGGTGCCGTCGAAGGCGGACAGGCGGCGTTCGATGCCGAGCAGGCCCGTCCCGGCGGAGGGTCGCGCGCCGCCCCGGCCGTCGTCGCGGACGGTGAGCCTGATCCGGTCGCCGGGGTAGCGCAGCCGTACCCAGGCGCGGGTGGCCTGACTGTGGGCGGCCACGTTGGAGAGGGCCTCGGCGGCGGCGAAGTACAGCGCGGACTCCACCGGCGCCTCGGGACGGCCGGGCAGGTCGAGGTCGAGTTCGACCGGCACCGGGCAGAGCATCGCGGCGGCCCGGATGGCGCCGGTGAGGCCGCGGTCGGCGAGCACCGGCGGGTGGATGCCGCGCACGAGGCCGCGCAGGTCGTCCAGCGCTTGGGCGGCCGAGCGCCAGGCCTCCTCGACGAGTTCGCGGGTCTGGGCCGGGTCGGTGCTCTTCCTGGCCAGGCCGAGGTTCATGCGCATGGCGATGAGCCTGGCCTGGGCGCCGTCGTGCAGGTCGCGTTCGATCCTGCGCAGTTCCGCGGCCTGCGCGTCGACGGCGGCGGCGCGGGAGGCGGTCAGCTCCCTGATGCGCCGCGCCTCGGGCGTCTCGCCGAGCAGCACCAGCGCCAGGTAGTCCTGGACGCGCAGGGAGGTGTAGGCGGTCAGCGCGCTGAGCAGGGTGATCGCGATGATCGACAGCGTGAACGCGATCGTCAGGTTCTTCGACGGGTACGGGGTGTAGACCCTCCAGATGACCCCGATCATCGAGAGCATGCTGCCGATCGCCAGGGCGGTGCCGGGCCCGAGCACCCCGTGAGCCGCCAGCCAGGCGATGACGCGCAGGTCGCCGGGGTCCGGCTCGCGTACCCGGCCCAGGGTGCGGGCGGCGCGCAGGATCGGGCGCGGCGCGAACGGCAGCGCGAGCAGCAGCGCCAGCGCCGCCACCCCGGTGAGCACGTTGCGCGCGGCGCGCACCGCCCAGCCCCGTCCGATCCTCTCCACTCCTGCAGTCTGCCCTCTCCCCGGCGGTGCGTCGGTAGGCCTAGGCCTACCCCCGGAGTGGGAGTGCGCCCATGGCCTGCGCGTACGCGGCGCGCGAGCCTGGAGCGGTGATCGAGATACACGGGCTCACCATCAAGTACGGCGCCGCCGTCGCCGTGGACGACCTGACCTTCGCCGTGAAACCCGGCCAGGTGACCGGCTTCCTGGGACCCAACGGCGCGGGGAAGTCGTCCACGATGCGCGCGGTGGTCGGCCTGGAGGCGCCGCACGCGGGCGTCGCGCTGGTGGACGGCCGGCCGTACGGGATGCTCGGCAGGCCGCTCGAGCAGGTCGGCGCGTTGCTGGACGCGTCCGCCGCGCACGGCGGGCGCACGGCGCGCGCGCACGTGGCGTGTGTGGCGCGCAGCAACGGCATCGGCGCCCGGCGGGTGGACGAGGTGCTGGAGCTGGTGGGCCTGGCCGGGGTCGCGGGGCGGCGGGTGGGCGGGTGCTCGCTCGGCATGCGGCAGCGGCTCGGCATCGCGGTGGCGCTGCTGGGCGATCCGGGGGCGCTGATGTTCGACGAGCCGGTCAACGGGCTTGATCCGGAGGGGATCCGGTGGATCCGCGGACTGCTGCGCACGCTGGCCGGGGAGGGCCGCACGGTGCTGGTGTCCAGCCATCTGATGGGCGAGATGGAGAAGACGGCCGCGCACGTGGTGCTCATCGGGCGGGGGCGGCTGATCGAGGACACCTCGATGGCCGCGCTGGTCGGGCGGTTCGGGTCGCTGGAGGACGCGTACATGGAGCTGACGGAGGCGAGCGTGGAGTTCGCGGCGGGGGGACGGGCATGATCGGGGACGCGATCGCGGCGGAATGGATGAAGTTCCGCACGCTGCGCTCGAACCACTGGCTGCTGGCGGCCTCGCTGCTGTCGGTGCTGATCAGCGTGGGTCTGGCGGCCATGGTGGTACGCGGCTTCGCCGGGCAGGATGCGGCGGATCGGATGCGGTTCACCAGCATCGGCGACGGGCTCGGGCCGGGGTTGCAGGTGGCGCTCTTCGTCATGGGCGTGCTGGGGGCGCTGGCGGTGACCGCCGAATACTCCACCGGGCAGATCCGGACGAGCCTGACGGCGGTGCCGAAGCGGCAGGTGCTGTTGCTGGCCAAGGTTCCGGTGCTGCTCGGGGTGGGGCTGGTGGCCGGGCAGGTGCTGGCGTTCTCCATGCACTACGGCGCGATGGCGGTGCTGGGCGAGCACGCCGGGCAGGTGCTCATGGACGGGCGCACGCTGGGCACGCCGCTGTCGGAGCCCGGCGTGCTGGGCGGCGTGCTGCTGTCGGGCGTGGCCATCGGGCTGGTGACGCTGGTCGGGCTGGGCATCGGGGCCGTGGTGCGCTCCACGGCCGGGACGCTGGTGGTCCTGATCATGATCGTGCTCGTGCTGCCGACCGCCGCGGCCACGCTGCCGCAGCCGTGGCAGGCGCGGGCCGGCTCGGTCATGCTCGACCGTCTCGTGGGCGACGGGCTGCTGCCGCCGGTCGCGGCGCTGGCGCTGCTGCTGGCCTACCCGGTCGCGGCGCTGAGCGCGGGTGCGGTCGCGATCGCGCTCCGGGGCAGAAGGACGCACCCGATGATCGCCGGGCTCGCCGCCACCGGCGTCCTGCTGGCCATGGTCGTCGTGGTACGGCCCGCGCAGGCCTCGGACTTCGCCTGGAAGCCCTGCAAGAAGGACATGGAGTGCGGGGCCGTACAGGTGCCCGTGGACTGGAACAAACCGCAAGGGCGAAAGATCACCCTCCCCCTGGTACGGCTGCCCGCCACCGGATCCCACCGCCGGATCGGCACCCTCTTCGCCCTGCCCGGCGGCCCCGGCGGTTCCGGCATCGAGGACCTGGAGAAGAAGGGCGCGGTCTTCGCCCAGCTCCGCCAGCGGTTCGACGTGGTCAGCTTCACCCCGCGCAATGGCCTCGACCTGGGCGTCCTGTCCAAGGACTGCCTGCTGGGCGGCCCCTGGATCCGGCTGCCGTCCAACGAGGCGGAGTTCGATCGCCAGGCCGCGGTCAACCGGGCGGCGGCCGAGAAGTGCCGCGCCCAGGACCCCGAGCTTTTCGGCAACCTCAGTTCGGCCTCCGTGGCCAGGGACGTCGAGGCGATCAGGATCGCGCTGGGCGAGGAACGGCTCAGCCTCCTCGGCACCTCCTACGGCGGCGTCACCGCCACGAACTACGCCCGCCTCTTCCCCTCAAGGGTCCGCGCCATGGTCCTCGACGGCGCGGTCAACCTGCTGAACGAGCGGCGCCTGCGCCACCAGGTGATGGAAGGGCAGCTCGTCAAGTTCGCCGCGTGGTGCGCGGGCACCACCGAGTGCGTGCTGAACGGCCAGGACGTGGCCAAGGCCTGGCGGGAGGTGGCCTCGGCCGAGCGCATCCCGGTCAAGGGCCGGGAGGTCTCCTACGACGGCTTCGACGTCCAGATCGCCGCCGGGCCGCACTTCATCTCCCCCGGTACCGACCACTTCCGCTGGAAGGAGCTGGCCAAGGCGATCGTGCTGGCCAGAGCCGGCGACGCGTCCGGCTTCGCCGACTACGTCAAGGCGGGCACCGGCAGCCTGAAACCGCCGTCGCCGGTCGGCATGAACATGACCCACTGCCTCGACGGCGTCGGCTTCCGCGAGTACGCCGACTTCACCGAGGCCAGGAGCCGCAACGAACGGCTGGCGCCCAGCTACCCGCGGCACGAGCTCTGGCACGGGCTCGCCTGCCCCGGCTGGCCCGAGCCGCCGGGGAACCCGCCCCGGCCGCTGCCGTCCACCGGCCTGCCGCCCCTGCTCGGCGCCGCGAGCTGGACGGAACCCGACGTGGACGATCTGGTCCGGCAGGTGCCGGGCTCGGCGACGATCCGCTTCGACGGCCACGGTCATGGCCTCTACCTCAGTGCGGAGCCCTGCACGATCGGGCACGTCAACAGGTATCTCACCTGGCTGAAGCTGCCTCCGCCCGGGGCCGTCTGCCGGTCATGACCAGCGGCGCAGGAGCGCCTCCGCCTCGGCGAAGCCGGCGACGACCGCGGCGGCCGGGCGCTCCTCGCGCACCATGCCGGCCGCCTGGCCGGCATAGATGCAGGCGGTGTCGTAGTCGCCGGCGGCGCGGGCCGTCCTGAGTTCGGCCGCCGCCTGCTCGTCCTCGGCCAGTTCGTCCTCGCGGCCGTGCCAGGTGTCGAAGAACTGGTTGCGGAGGGCGCGGCCGCCGTACTCCCAGGGCCAGGCGAGCCGCTGGGCCACGTCGAACACCCGCCCGTAGGCGGTGTCCTCCTCACCCGCTTCGAGAATCCGCCGCTTGGCCGGGGCGGACCCCCGCGCCTCCGTACAGGCCAGGAACGCCGTTCCCACCCAGGCGCCCTCGGCGCCCGCGGCCAGGACGGCGGCCAGTCCCCGCGGGCCCGCGATGCCGCCGGCGGCCAGCACGGGCACGCTCACCGCGTCCAGCACGCTCTGCAGCAGCGGCAACGTGGCCACCGTGTCCCTGCCGTGCCCGCCGCCTTCGCCGCCACGCGCCACGACGGCGTCCACCCCGGCGCGCTCGGCCTCAACGGCCTCCCGCGTGGTCCCGGCCTGGGTCACCACGACGATGCCCGCAGACCGCAAGGGCTCCACGTACGGCGCGTAGTCCCCGAAACTCACCGACACCAGGCTGGGCCGCGCCGCGATCACCGCCTCCACCTGCGCCGGGTTCCGCGGGAGCGTCCACGCCATGAGCCCGATCCCGAACGGCAGGCCGCCGGCGAGCGCCGCCTGCTCCGCGATCCACTCCGGCGGGTCCGACGGGCCCACCCCGAACATCCCCAGAGCCCCGGCTCCGGACACGGCCGCCGCCAGCCGTCCCCCGCCCGCACCGGCCATCGGTGCCCCGACCAGGGGCACCTCCCGTCCGAACCGCTCGGTCACCCAGGTACGCATGCACCCCAGGCTAGAGGGTGAGGAGGGCGGTGATCCTGGCGCCTTCCGCCGCGTCCGTGTGTTCGTGGTCCCTGCGGCGCGATCCCAGAACCGGGAGGTAGCGGCGGGCCGCGTCGGTGTCGACGTGGTCGAGGAAGGCGGCCAGCAGGTCGGGGCGCAGTTCCTCCAGCGCCGGGTCCAGCGGAGCCGAGGCCAGCACGATCCACGTCGAGGCCACGTCCGCGGCGGCGGCGCCCCTGGCCGCGTCGGCCCAGTCGATGACGATGGGGCCATCGGCGGTCAGGAGCACGTTGGCCGGATGGAGGTCCAGGTGGAGCAGGCGGTTGCCGGGGCAGCCGTCGGCGGCCGGCAGCCAGCCGGGGGCGCGGATCGCGCCGAGCCTGGTGAGCAGGCCGGCGAGCAGGCGGCCGTGGCCGGGCAGGTGGTTCGGGTGAGCGCGGGCGTCGTCGGCCACGCTCACCCCGTCGAGGTGCTCCATGAGGATGTCGGGGCCGTCGGCGTCGTACACCTCGGGAGCGGGGAAGCCGTGCCGCCGCGCGTGCCGCATGATCGACGCCTCGCGCTCAAGGCTGCGGCCGTCGCGGGCGCGCCGGATGACCTTGCCGGAGCCGGAGGCCAGGATGTGGCAGTCACGGCCGGAAGCGATCAGGTTTCCCGCATGCATGCCATTAATCCTAAGCACGGATCGGCAAAAACCGCACTGGCCAGAAATTGCGGTAACTAGTGGTCAGTGACATCGCCTACCTGGCCTGATGTCCGGTATTCGCAGAGAACTTCCTGCCATAAGCCGCCTAATGCATATGGGGCTATGGTGGCGACGACAGCCGATTTAAATCGAATTATTGGGCTGCATTCAATAAGGCACCTGAGGAGGTGCGCGTTGCTGGAAGTAGTCGATCTTGTCAAGCGTTATGGCCCGGTCACGGCATTGGACGGTTTCACCCTGAGCGTCGCGTCCGGCGAGATCGTCGGACTCGTCGGGCACAACGGTGCGGGGAAGACGACCTTCGTGGAGATCGTCTCCAACCTGCTGCGCCAGGACAGCGGCCACGTGACCATCGACGGCAAGCCGCCGGCCGACGTGCGCGGCCAGGTCGGTGTGGCGCCCCAGCACATCGCGCTCTATCCCACCGTGACGGTCCGCGAACACCTGGTGTTGTTCGGCCGGCTCGGCGGGCTGCGGCGCGCCGCCTTGGACTCCGCCATCGACGACCTCGCCGTACTGCTCCGCCTCACCGATCTGATGGACCGGCGCACCGGCCGGCTTTCCGGCGGGCAGCAGCGCCGTATCCAGGCCGCGACCGCGCTCATCCACCGCCCGCGGCTGATGCTGCTGGACGAGCCGACGGCGGGCGCCGACCTGGAGACCAGGCAGGCGATCCTCGACGTCGTCAAGCAGCGCGCCGGCGAGGGCGCCGCGGTCGTGTACACCACCCACTACCTCCCGGAGATCACCGAGCTCCAGGCCACGATCGCGGTCGCCCGCGACGGCCGCGTGATCGCCCGGGGCACCTACGACGAGCTGATCGAGGGCCTGCCCGGCGAGGTACGCCTCACCCTGGACAACGAGGAGGAGATCAGCGTCTCCACCACGGAGCCCACGGCCACGCTCATCGACCTGCTCAACCGGGCCGAGCGCCCGGTCAGCGCGGTCGACCTGCGCAACCCGTCCCTGGACGACCTCTACCACTCGCTGGCGGCCCGCGATGCTTCTTGACGCCGCTCCCCGGGCGGGGGGCATGTTCTACCGGATCGCCGCCATCGCGCGGCACAACTGGATCGTCCGCCTGCGCGACCCCGGCCAGATCATCAGCTACATCGCCATGCCGATGGTGCTCATGCTGGTGCTCAAGCCCCTGTACGTCAGGGCGCTGGACGCCGGCTCCACCCAGGTGGCCACCGGCCTGATGGTGATGTTCTCGGTCTTCGCGATCGGGCTGGCCGGCAACTCCATCCTGTCGGAGCGCACCTGGCGTACCTGGGACCGGCTGCGGGTCAGCCGGGCACCGGCGGTCGAACTGCTCGTCGGCAAGACGTTCCCGATCTTCCTGGTCATGGTCCTGCAGCAGACCATCCTGGTGATCTACGGCGTGATCGCCATCGGCCTGCCGTTGCCCGCCGAACCCTGGTGGGTGGCGCTGGCCATCCTCATCTGGGCCTTCGCGCTGCTGGCGATCGGGGCCGCGCTGGCCACGCTGGTGCGCAGCCACGGCGAGCTCAGCGTGATCTCCGACGTGGGCGCGCTGACGCTCAGCTCGCTCGGCGGCGCGCTGGTGCCGCTCAGCATCATGCCGGAATGGGCGCAGATCGCCGGTCACGCCTCGCCCGGGTACTGGGCGCTCACGATGCTGCAGGCCGCGGTCGCCGGCAACGAGTCGGCGATGCTGCTGCCCGCCTCCGTCCTGCTCGCGATCGGCCTGCTGGCCGGCGCCTTCGCCGCCCGGCGGCTGGCCCGCGGCTGGAGCCGCGGCAAGTTGATGTAAGGGCCCGACCAGAAGCACAAGCCAATTCCGTGAAGAGGGGCATGTTGATGGACCAGCACCACTCACCGGGCGAATCCGATGTCGCGATCATCGGCATGGCCGGCCGGTTCCCAGGGGCCTCCGACGTGGGGACGTTCTGGCGCAACATCAGCTCGGGCGCCGAGTCGTTCACGACGTTCACCGACGAGGAACTGATCGAGTCCGGCGTCAGCCCCGCGACCTTCCAGCAGCCGAACTACGTGCGCATCCGGCCGATCCTGGAGGGGATCAAGGGCTTCGACGCCGCGTTCTTCGGCTACAACCCGCGCGAGGCGACGCTGGCCGACCCGCAGCAGCGCATCTTCCTCGAGTGCGTCTGGGAAGTGCTGGAGTCGGCCGGGTACGCCCCCACCGACGGCCGCGGCAGCGTCGGCGTGTTCGCCGGCATGAACATCAGCGGCTACCTCCTCACCCGGCTCGGCGCCTTCAACATGGGTATCGACACCTC
Organism: Nonomuraea sp. NPDC059023; assembly: GCF_042740095.1. Lineage (NCBI taxonomy): Bacteria > Bacillati > Actinomycetota > Actinomycetes > Streptosporangiales > Streptosporangiaceae > Nonomuraea > Nonomuraea sp. NPDC059023. The sequence goes on from NZ_JBHYIO010000015.1 coordinate 106,575, forward strand.
CGCCCTGATGATCGGCAACGACAAGGACTCCCTGGCCACGAACGTCTCCTTCCGCCTGGACCTGAACGGCCCGAGCCTGTCGGTGCAGACGTTCTGCTCGACCTCTCTGGTGGCCGTCCACCTGGCCGGGGAGAGCCTGCGCCGCGGCGAGTGCGACATGGCCATCGCCGGCGGCGTCTCGGTGCGCATCCCCGACCGCATGGGCTACCTGTGGGAGGAGGGCGGCCAGGAGTCGCCCGACGGGCACGTGCGCACCTTCGACGCGCAGGGCCGCGGCAGCATGTTCGGCGACGGCGCGGCGGTGGTCGCGCTGAAGCGGCTGGACGACGCCGTGCGCGACCGCGACACCGTGCTCGCGGTGATCCGTGGCTCGGCGATCAACAACGACGGCGCGATCAAGTTCAGTTACCTGGCCCCGAGCATCGACGGCCAGCGCCGCTGCGTGTCCGCCGCCCTGAAGCGGGCGGGCGTGGACCCCAACGACATCTCCTACGTCGAGGCGCACGGCACCGCCACCGAGGTCGGCGACCCGATGGAGGCCGCCGCGCTCACGCGGGCCTTCGGCCAGACGAAGAAGAAGCAGTACTGCGTGCTCGGCTCGATCAAGCCGAACGTCGGCCACCTCGACCGCGCCTCCGGCGTCACCGGCCTGATCAAGGTGATCCAGTCGCTGCGCCACGAGCTCATCCCGGGGACGCTGCACTACACCTCCCCCAACCCGGAGATCGACTTCGACAGCAGCCCGTTCCGCGTGACGGCGGAGAACACCCCCTGGCCGCGGGAAGCCGAGCGCGCGCGCATCGCCGGCATCAGCTCACTGGGCATGGGCGGGACCAACGCGCACGTCATCCTCACCGAGGCGCCGGTGCCCGCGCCGCGCAAGCAGCGCGCCCGCCGCTGGCAGATCCTGCCGGTCTCGGCCAAGTCGGCCGCCGCCGCGGAGAACTCCTGCGCCAGGCTGGCGGAACGGCTGCGCGACAACGACGTGGACCTCGGCGACGTGGCCTACACGCTGCAACTGGGCCGGCGCGTCTTCAACCACCGCAAGATCGTCATCGCCGACTCGACCGGCGAGGCCGCCTCCCGGCTGGCCGACCCGGCCGGTTCGCTGGGCCGTAACGACGCGACGGTCGGCCGCAAGGCCGGGTTCCTCATCGCCGGGGTCGGCGAGCAGTACCCGGGCATGGTCGCCGAGCTGTACGCCGAGGAGCCCGCCTACCGCGCCGACGTCAACGAGTGCCTGACGGTGCTCGGCCTGACCGAGCCCGGCCAGCTCTCGGACATCTTCGTGACCCCGTCGGGCGAGAGCGAGGACACCGCCGGCGACCTGGCCAGGCTGCTGGGCCGCAGCGCGCCGGCGCCCGCCTCCGCCACCGAGGCGCACCTGGTCCAGCCGGCCGTCTTCGTCGCCGAGTACGCGCTGGCCCGCCAGTTCATCCGCTGGGGGGTGCGGCCCGAGGTCATGGTCGGCTACAGCCTCGGCGAGTACGTGGCCGCGTGCCTGTCGGGCGTGCTGTCGCTGGAGGACGCGCTGAAGCTGGTCGCCTACCGGGCCAAGCTGATCACCTCGCAGCCCGAGGGCGCGATGCTCGCCGTCGCCGCCGACGAGCGGCGGCTGAAGACGGTTCTCGGCTCACTGTTCTCCGACGAGCTGGACGTGGCCGTCAGGACCGGTTCGCAGGTCGTGCTGGCCGGACCGGTCGAGGCGGTCGAGTCGGCCATGGAGAAGCTGCTGGAGGTCAAGATCGGCCACCGGCGCCTGGAGACCACCCACGCCTTCCACTCCCGGATGCTGGCCCCCGTCGCCGACGAGCTCACCACCTGGATCAGCGACAACATCACGCTCAACGCCCCGGAGATCCCCTACGTCAGCAACGTCACCGGCAAGCTCGCCACCGCCGAGGTCGTCACCGACCCCGGCTACTGGGCCCGCCACATGTGCGAGACGGTGGAGTTCGGCGCCGGTCTCGAGCACGTGCTGAGCGTTCCCGAGCTGGCACTCGCCGAGATCGGCCCCGGCCAGTCGCTGGGCGCGCTGACCCGCGGCCACGCCGCCTGTGACCGCGACCAGTGGCCGCTGATCGTCACCACGCTGCCCGCCGCCGGCGACCGCCAGGACGCCAACGCCGCCGTCGCCGCCGCGCTGGGCCGCCTCTGGCTGACCGGCGTGCCGGTCGACTGGGAGGTGCTCCACGACGACGAGGGCTGGCGGCCCGGCCGCGTACCGCTGCCGACCTACCCGTTCGAGCGGCAGGACTACTGGCTCGACATCGACCTGAACTCGTCCATGATGGGCGGCGGCAGCGGCGCGGCGCTCTTCGACGAGAGCGACCCGACGAGCATCGCCAAGGCCTTCCCGCGCCTGCCGGACACGGAGTGGATCCACACGCCGGTGTGGAAGCAGACCGCGCACCGCCCCGCCCGCGCCGACGAGGCCACCCGCTGGCTCGTCTACACCGACGACGGCCTCGCCGACACGCTCGCCGCGCGGCTGCGCGCCGAGGGCCGCGAGATCGTTCAGGTACGGCCAGGCGAGCGCTTCACCAGCGACGGCGACGTGCTGACCGTCCGGCCCGGCTCCCCCGAGGACGCCGTGTCCGCGCTGCGCGAGCTCAACGGCCGCGACTGGCTGCCCGAGCGCATCGTGCACATGTGGAACGCCGAGCACGGCAGCGAGCCGATCGACACCTGCCTGCAGCGCGGCCTGCACAGCGTCGTGGCCTTCGCCCGCGCCGCCGGCGACCTGGGCCTGCCGGGCTGGTGGCTGGACATCGTCACCAGCGGCAGCCACCACGTGCTGCCCGGCGACCGCATGACCCCGGAGCGCGGCACGCTGCTCGGCCCGGCCCGGCTCATCCCGGTCGAGTACCCGAGGGTGAAGACCCGCCTCATCGACATCGACGAGGTCAGCGCCCGCGAGGTCGTGTCCGAGCTGCTCACCGAGCCGACCGACCAGGTCGTCGCGCTGCGCGGCGGCAGGCGCTGGATCCCCGACTACGAGTCGCTCGACGCCGCCTACATCGAGGCGGCCCCGCCCGCGGCGACGGTCCGCAAGGGCGGCGTCTACATGGTGACCGGCGGTCTCGGCGGCATCGGCCTGGCCATGGCCGAGCGCCTGGCCGAGGACTACCAGGCCCGCCTCGTCCTGCTCGGCCGCACCCCGGTGCCGCCGCAGGACCAGTGGAACCAGATCCTGGCCGCCGACAGCACCGCGAGCGAGGTGCGCCGGCGCATCGAGGGCCTGCGCCGCCTGCAGTCGGCGGGCATCGAGGTGCTCACGGTCGCCGCCGACGTCTCCAAACTGGATGACGTACGGCGGGCCGTACGCGAGACCCTGGACCGCTTCGGCGAGCTGAACGGCGTGCTGCACGCGGCCGGTGTGCCCGCGGTGGGCCTGATGCAGTTCAAGACCGGCGCCGACATGGACCGCGTGCTGGCCCCGAAGGTGGCGGGGACGCTGGCCCTGGCCGAGGTGCTGAAGGACGTGCCGGTGGACTTCCTGGCGCTGTTCTCCTCGACCACCTCGGCGACCGGCGGCGGCGCCGGCCAGGTGGACTACTGCGCGGCCAACGCGTTCCTGGACTCCTTCGCCTTCAGCGACGCGCTGCCCGGCGTGGCGCTGGCCTCGATCGACTGGTGCGAGTGGGAGTGGAACGGCTGGACCGACGGCCTGGAGAACTACGACGAGGGCTCCAAGCAGTACTTCGAGTGGTACCGCGGCGAGTTCGGCCTGTCGTTCGACGACGGCTGGAAGACGCTGCAGCGGGTGCTGGCCAGCGGCCAGCGGCACGTGGTGGCCTCCACGCAGGAGTTCGCCCCGCTGGTGGCGATGAGCCGCCGCTCGTCCATCGAGAGCCACCAGGCGACGGTGAAGAAGATCCGCGACGCGTTCGGCAGGCACCCGCGGCCGGACCTGTCGACGGCCTACGTCGAGCCGCAGAGCGAGACCGAGACCAAGATCGTCGAGGTCTGGGAGGAAGCGCTCGGCCTGGAGCAGGTCGGCATCCATGACAACTTCTTCGAGCTCGGCGGCAACTCGCTGCTCGGCATGGAGATCATCGCCGACGTCAGGAAGGCCCTGGAGCTGTCGTACCTGCCGCCGCACATCCTCTACCAGGCGCCCACGGTGGCCTCCCTGGCCGAGGCCGCCACCGCGCAGGACAGCGGCGACGACGACGAGCAGGACGACGCCAGGGACCAGCAGCGCTCCAGGATCGCGCAGCGCCGCAACATGCTCAGGAGTGGGAGGAACAACGTATGACGGAGACCACCGACTATGACTCAGCCATCGCGCTGATCGGGATGTCCGGGCGGTTCCCCGGGGCGAGCAACGTCGATGAGCTGTGGAGCAACCTGCTGGCCGGCGTCAAGGGCCTGCGGAAGATCACCGAGGAGGAGCTGACGGAGTCGGGCGCCGAGCCCGGCACGCTGGCCGACCCCCGTTACGTCCGCGTCGGCGGGCCGGTGGACAACCTGGCGATGTTCGACGCCTCGGTCTTCGGGATCAACCCGCGTGAGGCGGAGTCCATGGACCCGCAGCACCGGCTCTTCCTGGAGTGCTCGTGGGAGGCGCTGGAGAGCGCCGGCTACTGCCCGACGGACGTGCCGGGACAGGTGGGCGTGTTCGGCGGCTGCGGCTTCCCCGACTACATCGTCAAGAACATCAACCACCTCATCTACCAGCCCGGCGGCGCGCTGCTCATGGCGGTCGGCAACGAGCGCGACTCCCTCGCCTCGCTGGTCGCCTACAAGCTGGGCCTGCGCGGCCCGGCGATCTCCGTCCAGACGTTCTGCTCGACCTCGCTGGTCTCCGTCCACCTGGCCTGCCAGAGCCTGCTGACCTACGAGTGCGACATCGCGCTGGCCGGCGGCGCCTTCACCCCGCTGCCCCAGCCCTCCGGCTACCTGTACGAGCAGGGCGGCATCATGTCGCCCGACGGGATCGTGCGCAGCTTCGACGCCGAGGCCGGCGGCACCGTCATGGGCAGCGGCGCCGGCGTGGTCGCGCTCAAGCGCATGTCAGAGGCGCTGGCCGACGGCGACGTGATCCACGCGGTCATCCTGGGCTCTGCCGCCAACAACGACGGCCGCATGCGGGCCGGCTACACCGCGCCGGGCGTGGAGGGCCAGGCCGAGGTGATCGAGTCCGCGCTGGGCGTGGCCGGGGTCAAGCCCGAGACGGTCGGCTACGTCGAGTGCCACGCGACCGGCACCATGCTGGGCGACTCGATCGAGCTGGCGGCCATGAACCGCGTCTTCCGCACCGGCCGTGACACGCCGTGCGTGCTGGGCTCGGTCAAGCCGAGCCTGGGCCACCTCGACCGCGCGTCGGGCGTGACCGGCCTGATGCGGGCGGCCATGAACCTGAAGAACGAGCTGCTGCCCGGCACCCCCAACTACCAGACGCCCAACCCGGCGCTGGCCTCGGCGCAGGACCGGTTCACCGTCCTGACCGAGCACCAGGCGTGGCCGGAGGGCCCGCACCCGCGGCGGGCCGGCGTCAGCTCGTTCGGGCTCGGCGGCACGAACGCGCACGTCGTCCTGGAGCAGGCGCCGCCCCGCGAGGAACGGCCGGCGCGTCCCGGCCCGCACCTGCTGGTGTACTCGGGCGGCGACGACCAGGCCCTCACGGACGTGACCACCCAGCTGCGCCGCTACCTGGAGGACGAGGACGGCGTGGACCTGGCCGACGTGGCCTACACGCTCCAGGTCTCGCGCGGCGGCTTCGCCAAGCGCCGGGCGGTCGTGGTCCGCGACCGCGACGACGCCATCGCCGCGCTGTCCGACCCGTCGCGCTGGATCGACGGCAAGACGCAGCGCCGCCACGCCAAGGTCAAGCTGATCCGGCCGGCCGGCGAGGTCCCGGACAGCTGGTGGGCCGGCCTGCGGGCCGCCGCCGCCGAGCTGGCCACCGGGGAGGCGGCCGCCAAGCTGCGGGCCGTACCGGATGAGACGGCGGGTGAGGACGACCCGAGCGGCCGTGAGGCGGCGCTCACCGCGTTCGCCTACAGCCTGACGGCGCTCGGCATCCGCACCCTGCGCGACGGCAAGGACCAGGCCAACGGCGTCGAGGAGCTCGTGGTCGAGCCCGACGGCGAGCAGCCGGCGGCCGAGTGGGTGCTGGCCGCGCTGGCCAAGCTGTGGCAGGGCGGCGTCACCGTCGACTGGCCCGCGCTGCACAAGGGCGAGGGGCGGCGCGTGCTGCTGCCGACCTACCCGTTCCAGAAGCGCAGGTTCTGGGTCAAGCCGCTGCCCGGCCAGGCGCAGGCGCCGGTCGCCGAGGGCAAGAACTTCGACCGCTCCCAGTGGACGTACCTGCCCACGTGGAAGCAGCGTCCGCTGTCCACCACCGACCTGGACGAGCAGCTCAGGCTGGCGGGACCGTGGCTGGTGTTCACCGCCGACGCGCGCGGCGAGGCGCTCGTCGGGCGGCTGAACCAGGCCGGCGCCGAGGTGACCGCGGTACGGCCCGGCGAACGCTTCGAGCAGGACGACGCCGGCGACTTCACCATCCGGGCGGACAAGTCCGACGACGTGGCCGAGCTGATCTACTCGCTCGTGGCCGGCCCCCGCGCCATCGTGCACGGCTTCAGCCTGGCCAGCCCGGAGGCTTCCGGCGACCCGGTCGAGCACTTCACCGCCGAGCAGAACCGCGGCTTCTACTCCGTACTCGCGCTGGCCAGGGAACTGGTGGACAACACCGGCTCGGCCCCGCGCGCGGAGCTGGTGCTGCTGACCTCGCAGGCGGTGGGCGTGGCCGGCGCCGACCTGCGCCACCCCGAGCACTCCACGCTCGCTGCCCTCGCCCCGAGCCTGGCCCAGGAGAACCCCCGGCTGCGCGCGCGGCACATCGACGCCGACGAGGTGGCCGAGGACGCCCTGCACCTGCTGGCCGCCCAGATCCTGGCCGCCTCCGTCGCCCCATACGAGGGGCCGATGGCGGTACGCGCCGGCGAGACGTTCGTGCGCGCCTACGACCAGCACCCCATCGCCGAGCCCGAGGGCGAGGCGCGGCCGATCCGCGACGGCGACACCGTGCTCATCACCGGCGGTCTCGGCGACGTGGGCCTGGTGCTCTCCCGCCACCTGGCCAGCACGTACGGCTGCCGCCTCGTGCTGACCGCCCGCTCCCCGCTGCCGCCGCGCGAGGAATGGGACGCCTACCTGGACGGGCACGACGGGGACCGTACCTCTCGGCACATCCGCAACATCCGCGACCTGGAGGCGAGGGGCGCCACCGTGCTCCCGCTGTCGGCGGACGTGGCGAACGAGGAACAGATGGCGGCCGTGGTCAAGGCGGCGGTCGGCCGGTTCGGCACCATCGACGTCGTGGTCCACGGCGCCGGGGTGCAGGACGGGGCGTACTTCAACTTCGCCCACCTCATGGACCGTCAGCAGTGCGACGCCCACCTGGCCGCCAAGGTCACCGGGTTCCACGTGCTGCAGAAGGTCCTGGGCGACCGCTGCCCGGAGCGCCGGATCACGCTGTCGTCCATCGCCTCGGTGCTGGGCGGGATGACGCTGGCGCCGTACGCGGCGGCCAACGCCGCCCTGGACGCCTACGTCAGGCAGGCCAGGACCGCGGGCGAAGGCCGGTGGGTCACCGTCGACTGGGACACCTGGGCGATCGACCCCGACCGGGTCGAGGGCCACAGCGAGGCCGTGGTCGGCTACGCGATGGCGCCCGCCGAGGGCGTGGACGTCTTCGAGCGCACGCTGTCCGCGGCCGACCGCGCCGGTCACTTCGTCATCTCGACGGGCTGGCTGGAGACGCGGATCGCGCAGTGGGTCACCGGCGACATCCACGACACCGACGGCGACTTCGACGAGCAGGAGCGCCACCCACGGCCCGAGCTGAACAACGCCTACGTCGAGCCCGCCCCCGGCACCGAGACCACGCTGGCCGACATCTGGTCACGGGTGCTCGGCATCGAGCCGATCGGCGCGCTGGACAACTTCTTCGAGCTCGGCGGCCACTCGCTGCTGGCGATCGAGCTGACGACCCGCATCCGCCGGGCCGTGAGCGCCTCGATCCCGGTGACGGGACTGCTGGAGTGCCCGACGGTCCGCCAGCTCGCCGCTCTTCTCGACGCGAGGGACGAGGATGAAGCAGCCTGAGTACCTGCGCACGGTACAGGCCTTCGCCCGCCGCGAACTCCTGGGCAAGGACGCCTACCTCGACTCGCTGGCCGAGGCTCCGCTGCCGCTCTACGAGCGGTTCGCGGAGACCGGCCTGGCGAACTGGTGGCTGCCGGAGGAGAGCGGCGGGCTGGGCCTCGGCCTCGAAGAGAGCGTGCGGATCACCGCCGAGCTGGCCTACGCCGACGCGGGGGTGGCCTTCACGCTCTTCATCCCCGTCCTGACGACAAGCATGGTCTCCTGGTACGGCAGCGCCGAACTCAAGGAGCGTCACCTGAAGCCGCTGGTCAACGGCGGCTACGCGGCGACCCTGGGCAGCGAGCACGCCGCCGGCAGCGAGCTGGCCAGGATCACCACCACGGCCCGCCGCGAAGGCGACCAGATCGTGCTCGACGGCGAGAAGGCGTTCTCCACCAACACCGGCTTCGCGAACTTCCTCGTGGTGGTCGCGCGCGCCCAGGACGACCCGGCGGGCTACCTCGCCGTCCTGGTCCCCCGCGAGACCCCCGGCGTCAAGATCGACAAGCGCTGGGACGTCATCGGCCTGCGCTCCTCGGCCACCTACCAGGTCTCCCTGTCGGGCGTGCGCGTGCCCGCGGCCAACGTGCTGCGCGGCAACGGCCTGCGCCTGCTGGAGATCGGCCTGAACGCCAGCCGTATCCTCATCGCCACCACGGCGCTGGGCATCGCCCGCCGCATCCGCGACGTCTGCATGGAGTACGGCAAGGCCAAGCAGGTCAAGGGCGCCCCGCTGGCCGGCAACGCGGTCTTCGCCGCCCGGCTCGGCCAGTTCGAGATGCAGATCGAGGTCATGGCCAACCAGTGCCTGGCTGCGGCGCGGGCGTACGACGAGGTGGCGGCCAGGCCGGACGCCGGCGAGGAGTTCCTGCGCGTCGGCACGCTCAAGCAGGCGCTGACCACGAAGATGTTCTGCGGCCAGACCGGCTGGCAGATCGCCTCGGCCGCGTCGGAGATGTTCGGCGGGCTCGGCTACACGCACGAGTCGGTCATCGGCAAGCTGACGCGCGACATGCGCTACGTCTCGATCGTGGAGGGCGGCGACGACGTCCTGCGCGACCTGGTCTTCAGCCGGTACGTGGTTCCGGTGTCGAAGCGGTCGTGACGACGGCCGCCGCGTAGCCGGGCGCCACGTCCAGCCAGCGCACCGGCCACTCGCCGTCAAGGGAGCGCGAGCCCACCAGGGCCGCGCTCCCTTCGTGTGCCGGGGTGACCCGGGTGTCGCGCAGTCCGGCCAGGCCGACGCCGGTGGCCTTGATGTAGGCCTCCTTGGCGGTCCACAGCCGGAAGAACTCGGGCGCGCCCGCGGCGCGGACGCGCTCGACTTCCTCCGGTTGGTACATGCGCGCGGCCAGCTCCAGGATGTCGGCGTCGGAGCTGATGCGCTCGACGTCGACACCCACCCGCCGGCCCTCGGGAGCTACGGCGATCAGCGCCCACTCCCCCGAATGCGACAGGTTGAAGTCCAGACCCTGGGAACGGTCACACCCATCCGGCAGACGGCCGGACCCATCCAGCGGACGGTCGGACCCGTCCGCGGCGGGGGCGAGACCAAGGCGGCCGCCGTGCCCTTGCGTGTGGAGTGCTTCGGTGTGGAGTGCTTCGGTGTGGAGTGCTTCGGTGTGGAGTGCTTCGGTGTGGAGTGCTTCGGTGTGGAGTGCTTCGGTGTGGACGGCGAGGCGGGGGCGGCCGCCGGCTTCCGTGCTGAAGGCGAGCCGGGCGGCGGGGATGCCGCACAGCTCGCCCAGGATCCGCTTGAGCGTCGAGCGCGCCACCACCCAGCGGCGGCGCTCCAGCGGGTCGGCGAAGCGCAGCGCCCGCTCGCACTCGGCCTCGGAAAGGGCCGACCAGCCGGGCATGCCCGGCCGGTCGAGGTGCACCTTCCACACCTTCACACCCACGGCCGCAGCGCCTCCGCGAGGATGCGGTGCGTGAGCATGGCCTGCTCGAAGACGGCGAAGTGGCCGCCGTCGAAGGGCCGCAGCACGAACGCCGCCGCGGTCTGGTCCCGCCAGCCGATCACCTTCGACTCGGCGATGCGCGGGTCCCTGGTGCTCGGCAGCGCGGTGATCGGCAGGTCCAGGGGCGGCTCCTGCGCGTACGTGTAGGTCTCCTTGATCGTGAAGTCGGCCTGGATGGCCGGCAGGATCATCGCCATGGCGCCCTCGTCGCCGAGCAGCCACTCCGGCGTGCCGCCGAGCCCGCGAAGGAACGACACCAGCTGCGGCCTGGTCATCGTGCGTACCGGCTGGCCGTCCTCGTAGGTGACCTGCGGCGCGTCGCAGCCGGAGACGAACAGGTGCACCGGCTCCGGCCCGCCGCGCCGCCGGATCTCCCTGACCAGCTCGAACGCCACGAGCGCGCCGAGACTGTGCCCGTAGAGCGCATAGCGCCGCCCGGCGGCGTTCAGCTCCACGTCGGCCAGGACGACGTCCGCCAGATCGGAGACCAGGGCCCCCATCCGCTCGTAGGCCGGCTCCTTGTGCCTGGCCTCCCGGCCGGGCGGCTGCACCGGCTGGACCGCCACCCCCGGCAGCTTGCGCTGCCAGAGGCGGAAGGCCGAGGCCGCGCCGCCCGCGTGGGGCAGGCAGTACAGCGGGAGCGCGCCGGGTTCGGCGCCGGTCTGCGTGCGGAAGGGCAGCCAACGGTTGAGCGCGTCCGTGCTCATCACGTCGTTGACGGTCATGGGGGGCGCCTCATTCCACGATCTCAAGCTGTACGTACGACGGCGGCGGCTGGACCACGCTCAGGTCGGCCTCCAGAACCACGTGCGCTCCGTCCCTGCTCACCTCCCGGAACCCGGCGAACGCGTAGGTGACCTGCATCATGCGGTTGCGGCCCGTCTCGACGAAGTCGGCGCGGACCGCGGCCCCGGCCTCGGCGGCCAGGCGCATGATGTGGTTCAGCAGGACCATGCCGACGCCGCGTGACATCACCCGGCACGACATGAGCATCATGTTGAGCCGCCAGACCTCCTCCTGCTTCTCCACCAGGGCCAGCCCGATCTTGCCGTAGCTGCCGAACTTGTCGGTGAGCGAGGCGACCAGGACCAGGTGGTCGGGCGACTCGCGCAGCGTGTCGAGCTCCTCGTAGGAGTAGGTGCGGCCGGTGGAGTTGAGCTGGTTGGTGCGGACCGTGAGCTCCTCGGCCCGCTGCAGGTCGTCGCGGAGCGCGGGCGCGATCGTGAACGACATCTCCAGGCTGGCGAGGAACTCCTCGTTGGTGCCGACGAACTCGCTCTCCAGCTCGTCGCGGGCGATCTGGCCCTGGTACATCTCGCGGCGCAGCGCCGACTCGTCGGTGACGAAGCGGGGCTGGAACTCCGGCCGCTCCAGCGCGTCGTGCAGCTCCAGGATGTCCACGCAGGTCACCTCGGGCACCGCGTGGGCCACCTCGCCCAGCTCGAACGGCTGGTCGTCGACGAACGCGAAGGCGTCCAGGCCCAGGTTGAGCGCCTTGGCGATCCGGCGGATGGACTCCGACTTGGCGTTCCAGCCGATCTGCGGGAACAGGAACATCTTGTCCAGGCCGAGCACGCGCAGCTTCTCCAGCGCGGTGTCCCGGTCGTTCTTGCTGGCGACCGAGTGGAGCACGCCCTTGCGGTCGAGTTCGAGTATCGCCTCCACCACGCTCTCGCGGACGTGCACCTCCTCGTCCTCCAGCAGGACCCCGTCCCACAGCGTGTGGTCGAGGTCCCAGACGATGCACTTGATCCGCCCCTGTACGGGTTTCTCGGGCAGGAGGGCGACGGACTCTTGCACGGTCATGGCTTCTCCCGATCTGCCTGACCAGCGATGGTCATGCGCTGGATCTCGTTGCTGCCTTCGATGATCTCCATCACCTTGGCGTCCCTGTAGAAGCGCGCCACCGGGTAGTCGGGGGTGAACCCGTTGGCGCCGTGGATCTGGACCGCCTCGGAGGCGTGCTTCGCCGCCGCGGTGGAGGCGAAGTACTTGGCGATCCAGGTGGCCATGAGCGTGGCCGAGTCGCCCGCGTCCTTCAGCCGGCCGGCCTCGGCCAGCAGCAGGCGGGCCGCCCGCGCGTCGGTGACCATGTCGGAGAGCTTCGCCTGGATGAGCGGGAGGTCGCGCAGCGGCTTGCCGCCGACCTCACGCTTGGCGGCGTACGCCGCGCTCGCCTCCAGGCAGCCCTGGACGATGCCGACCGACCCGGCCGCCACGCTGTAGCGGCCCAGGTCGAGGGTGCCGGTGAGCACCATCCCCGCGGTGAAGCCGCTCGGGCCGAGCAACGCCTCGCGCTCGACCTCCACGTCCGCGAAGGTGATCTCGGCCAGCATGGACGCCCGGGTGCCCAGGATCTCCTCGATCGGGCGTACCCGGACGCCCGGGGTGTCCTTCGGCACCAGGAAGGCGCCGATGCTGGAGGCGGTGCGGGCGAAGACGAGGAACACGTCCGCCCGCTGGCCGCCGGTCGTCCACTTCTTGGTGCCGTTGATCACCCAGCCGCGGTCGGTCTCCGTGGCGGTGGTGGTGATGCCGGAGGTGTCGCTGCCGGCGCCCGGCTCCGACAGGCAGAAGGCGCCCAGCGCCGCTCCGCTCGCCAGTGCCGGGCCCCACTGCTCGCGCTGGGCCGGAGTGGCCCAGCGTTGCACGGTCCACGACAGCATCGTGTGCACGGTGAGCAGGCTGCGGACCGAGGAGCAGCCCCGGCCCACTTCCTCGTGCACCTCGCCCAGCGTCACCATGTCCATGCCGGCGCCGCCGTACCGCTCGGGCAGGAAGGGGGCCCACAGGCCCGCTTCGCTCGCCTTGCGGATCAGATCCTCGGGCACGCGGCCGTCGAGGTCCCAGGCGTCGGCGTGGGGGACGATGTGCGCGTCGACGAACTCGCGGGCCGAGCGCCGGTCGGTGACCCTGCTCGTGGTCACGCCGCCACTCTCGCCAGCCTGTCGACCAGCTCGGCCATCGAGTCGGCGGTGCGGAAGTTGTCGATGCGCAGCTCGTCGTTGGGGATGGTGACGGTGAAGGTCTTCTCGACGAACATCACCAGCTCCATCGCGAACAGCGAGTTGACGAAGCCGAGGGCGAAGATGTCCTGCGCGGCGTCGAGCTCGGCCTGCGGGAAGCGGCCACGGACGAAGTCGAGAATCTGGCCCTGAGCGGTGTTGGACATGGTGGTGAACCCTTCTCAGTTGTAGGTGTAGAAACCGCGGCCGGACTTGCGGCCGTGCAGCCCGGCGTCCGTCATCTGCTTGAGCAGGGGGCACGGCCGGTACTTGCTGTCCGCGTAGTGCTCGTAGAGCACCTCGACGGAGTAGAGGATGGTGTCGACGCCGATCAGGTCGGCGGTCTCCAGCGGGCCCATCGGGTGGCCGAAGCAGCTGCGGAAGACCTCGTCGACGGACTCGGCGGTGGCGACGCCCTCGTGGACCAGGTACGCCGCCTCGTTGACGGTGAGCATGAGCACCCGGTTGGAGACGAACCCGCAGGCGTCCTTGACGTCGATGGCCTTCTTGCCCATGGCCTTGAGCAGGTCGCGCGTACGCTCGACGGTCTCGGTGGAGGTGTGGAAGCCGGGGATCAGCTCGCACGCGGGCTTGGCCGGCACCGGGTTCATGAAGTGGACCCCGACGACCTTGTCGGGACGCCGGGTGATCGAGGCCATCTTGGTGATCGGGATCGCCGAGGTGTTGACCACGAAGACCGTGTCGGGCCCGCAGACCTCGTCGAGCTCCTCGTGGACGGCCCGCTTGACCTCCCAGTTCTCGGTGACGTTCTCGATGACGACCTCGGCCTTGGCCGCGCCGCCGACACCCACCGACGTGGTGATCCTGGACAGGATCTCGTCGGCGTCCAGCGCCGGTCCGCCCATGAGCCGGCTCATCCGCGCGTTGCGCGAGATGGTTTCGAGCGCCTCCTTGAGAATCTGCTCGTCCTTGTCGACCAGGACCACGTCGTGCCCGGTCTGCGCGAGGTTCTGGGCGACGCCGACGCCCATGACGCCTGCGCCGATTACGCCGATCAAAGCCATGACATTCCCTTCGTTACCGGCCACGCCTGCGGGCGGCCGAGGCTTCGAGTCCTGATCTGCGGAGCTGGGCGCGCACCTGGCTGCCGCCTTCGGTGCCGCCGTCGGTCTGCGCCTCTCCCGAGGCCATCGCCTCCACGGTCTGGGCCAGCGCGGCCACCGTGGGCGCCTCGTAGAGGATGTGCGGCGGCAGTTCGGCCAGCTCGAACGCGCGGCGGACCGCGGCCACGATGGTGACGCCGAGCAGCGAGTTGCCGCCGAGTTCGAAGAAGTTGTCCAGGACGCCGACCCGCTCCAGCTTGAGCAGGTCGCACCAGATCCCGGCGATCTTCTCCTCCGCGGGGCCGGTGGGCTCCTGGTAGGAGGTGACCAGTTCGGGACGGGGGTGACGCTCGCCGCTCGCCTCGGCGGCGGTGACCGCCTCCAGGGTGAACATCGAGCTGCCCTCGACCAGCGTCGGGAAGTCCTGGGTGGAGACCACGACGCGGGGCTCGCCGCTGGACAGCACCCGCAGCAGCGAGCGCCAGCCGTCCTCGAACCCGATGCCGATGCGCACCCGGTTCTTGCGGAAGAAGTCCTGGAGCCCCTCGTCGTAGCCGGCCAGGCCGGCCTCCCAGGCGTTCCAGGTCCACTCGCCCCAGTCGACCGACACCACGCGGGTGCGGGAGGCGGCCGGCCGGTGGGCGCAGGCGTCGAGGTAGGCGTTGGCGGCGCAGTAGTCCACCTGGCCGGGGCCGCCGCCGGTGGCGGAGGTGATCGAGGAGAACAGGACGAGGAAGTCCAGCTCGGCCTCGTCCGGCTCGCCCAGGCGCAGCGCCTCGGCCAGCGCCCGCATCCCGGCGATCTTGGGCGCCATGACCTCGTCGAGCTCTTCCGGCCGCTTGAACTGCATGAGCCCCATGCCGGGCACGCCCGCCGCGTGCAGCACGCCGTGCAGCGTGCCGAACCGCTCGCGGGCCCGCCCGACCGCGCGGGCGACGTCGTCCGCGCTCGCCACGTCGCCGACGACCACCTCGACCTCGCCGCCGGCCGCCTCGATCGCCAGCACCCGCTCGACGCGGTGGCGGATCGTCTCGCCGGCCTGCTCGGCGCCGCCCAGGATCGCGGCCCAGCGGGAGCGCTCCGGCAGGCCGTTCCTGGCCAGCAGCACCAGCTTGGCCTGCGACTCCTTGGCCAGCTGCTCGGCCAGGCCGAGCGCGATGCCGCCCAGGCCGCCGGTGATCAGGTAGACGCCGCCGTCGCGCAGCGGCTCGGCCTCCGGCAGCGGCATGCGGTCGTAGCCGGGCACCCAGCGTCTGCCGCGCCGCAGTGCCACCGTCCTGGCGGACTGCTCGCGCAGCAGCTCGGCCACCAGGTCGGCGGGGCCGTCCTGCTCGGCGTCGATGAAGCGGGTGCGGACGTTCGGGTACTCCAGCGGGATCACCAGGCTCGGGCCAATCAGCTGCGCGCTGTCCGGGTTCGTGACGTCCTCGCCGAGTACCTGCTGGGTGCCGGTGACCGCCACGTCCAGCGACCAGCCGTCCACGCCCGACTCGCCCGCCGCCCTGGCCAGCGCGACCAGCGTGTGGGGGCCCTGCGCCGTCGCGTCCAAGCCCCAGAGGTGGACGACCCGGTCGAGGGGACGGCCCGCGCCACGCAGGTCTCTGAGCAGGGCCGCGGTGTCGGCCACGTTGCCGGGCCTGATCGTGTAGCCGTCCGGGGAGGTGGTGTAGGCGTCGCCGGGCCGTACGACGGAGATGGGCTTGTCCGTGGTACGGCGGAGCTCGGCCAGCACGCGCTCGGCCAGCCCGTCGCGGGAGTAGACCAGCCAGGTGGCGGGCTCGGCCCTCGGCGAGGCGGTGACCTGACGCCAGACGGGCTGGTAGAGCCACTGGTCCTCGGGCAGCTTGCCCAGGCTCGTGATCGCGTCGAACAGCGAGCCCTCGGCGATCGCGTCCTCGACCGTCCTCTTCCTGCCCTTGCTCGCGGGCGGGTCGATCCAGTAGCGCAGCCGCTGGAACGGGTAGGTGGGCAGCGGCACGCGGCCGGGCAGCCCCGCGGGGTCGGCGCCCTCGACGCGGCCGTGGTAGGCGTCCCAGTCGAGGGTGGCGCCGCCCAGCCAGAGGCGGGCCAGGCAGCCGGCGAACACCTCGTCGTCGGGCCGGTTGTCCCCGGCGGCGGGCAGTACGTGGGAGATGAGCGGCCAGCGCTGCGGCGGGCAGCCCGCGCCGCGCACCAGCGCGCCGAGCGA
Organism: Nonomuraea sp. NPDC059023; assembly: GCF_042740095.1. Classification (NCBI taxonomy): domain Bacteria; kingdom Bacillati; phylum Actinomycetota; class Actinomycetes; order Streptosporangiales; family Streptosporangiaceae; genus Nonomuraea; species Nonomuraea sp. NPDC059023. The sequence goes on from NZ_JBHYIO010000015.1 coordinate 122,950, forward strand.
CTGGCCCGGCCCGATCTCCACGATCGCCAGCTCCGGGTCGGCCAGCAGGCTTTCGAGCCCGGCGGCGAAGCGCACGGTCTCGCACATGTGCCTGGCCCAGTAGCCGGGGTCGCGCACCTCGTCGCCGGCCACCTCGCCGGTCAGGTTCGACACGTACGGCAGCGCCGGGGCGTTGAGCCGGACGTTCTTCTTCACCCAGTCGGTGAGCTCGGCCGCGATCGGCTCCAGCATCCTGGAGTGGAAGGCGTGCGTGGTCTGCAGCGGCCGGCACGGCACCTCGGCCGCCCGCAGCCGCTCGGCCAGGGCGTCCACCGCCTCGCCCGGCCCGGCGACGACCGTCACCTGCGGCCCGTTGACGGCGGCCACGTCCAGCCCGTCGAGCGGGAAGCGGCGGCGCAGGCCGTCCTCGGGCATGGAGATCGCGAGCATGGAGCCGCCGGGCAGTCCGGCGATGAGCCGGGCCCGGTGGGCGACCAGCTTGAGCGCGTCCTCCAGGGACAGGACTCCGGCCAGGGTGGCGGCCACGTACTCGCCGAGGCTGTAGCCGAGCATGATCCGCGGCTGGAGGCCCCAGTCCATGAGCGTGCGGGCCAGCGCGTACTCGACGGCGAACAGCGCGGGCTGGACCACCTCCGTGCGCTCCAGCCGGGCGGCGCGCTCGTCGGAGTCGCCGCCCCGGCCCAGCAGCGCGGCCAGGCCGGGGGCGCCGCCGCGCTCGCCGGTCAGCAGGTCCGCCAGGTCCGTCAGGTCCAGCTCCCGCAGCCGCTCAAGGCAGGTGTCGAGGTGGGCCTTGAAGACCGGCTCGTGCGCGTAGAGCCCGGCGGCCAGGCCCGGGTACTGCTCGCCGACGCCGCCCAGCAGGAACGCGACCTGCCGTCCCTGCACGGTGTCGACCCGGTTCAGGACCCCGGTGCCGGTCAGTTCCTCTGCGGCTTCCCCGACGGTGGCGGCGACCAGGGCCCGGCGGTGCTCGAACGTCTTGCGTCCCACCTGAAGGGTGTACGCGACGTCGGCGAGCCGGGCCCCGGTCGCCTCTCTCAGGTGCTCGCCGAGGCGTTGGCACGCCTGGTCCGCCGCCGTGGCATTGCGCGCGGACAGCGGGAGCACCTGGTACCTGCGCGGGGACTCGGGGGCGGTGTCCCTAGCAGGCGCCTGTTCGACGACGAGGTGCACGTTCGTGCCGCCCATGCCGAGCGAGTTGAGGCCGGCGATGCGCGGGCGGCCGTCGCGGGTGCGCCACTCGGCCAGCTCGGTGTTGACGTAGAACGGGCTGTCGTCGAAGTCGATCTCGGGGTTGGGGCTGGTGTAGTGCAGGCTCGGCGGGATCAGGCCGCTGTCCAGCGCGAGCGCCGTCTTGATCAGGCCGCTGGCGCCGGCCGCGCGGTCGAGGTGGCCGACGTTGGTCTTCACCGAGCCGATGGGGCAGTACTTCTTGTCGCTGGTCCGGCCGAAGGCCCGGGTCAGCGCGGCCACCTCGATCGGGTCGCCGAGCTCGGTCGCGGTGCCGTGGGCCTCGATGTAGCTGATGTCGTCGCCGCTCACGCCGGCGTCGGCCATCGCGTCGGCGATGACCCTGGCCTGGCCGACCACGCTGGGCGCGGTGTAGCCGACCTTGAGCGCGCCGTCGTTGTTCATGGCCGCGCCGCGGATGACCGCCCAGACGTGGTCGCCGTCGCGGATCGCGTCCGGCAGCCGCTTCAGCAGTACGGCCGCCGCCCCGTCGCCGAACATGCTGCCCCGCGCCTGCGCGTCGAACGTGCGCACGTGCCCGTCGGGCGACTCCTGCCCGCCCGGCCCGAACTTGTGTCCCACCCGGTCCGGCACCCGGATCGAGACGCCGCCGGCCAGCGCCAGCTCGCACTCGCCCGCCCGCAGGCTCTGCACCGCCATGTGCGCGGCCACCAGCGAGGTGGAGCAGAACGTCTGCACCGCCACGCTCGGCCCGTACAGGTCGAACAGGTAGGACACGACCGTGGTCAGGGCGTCCTTGTCGTTGCCCATGATGACTTCGAAGTCGCTGAAGTCGTCGCTGTCGGCGCCGAGCAGGTGGTCGCTCATGCGCAGCAGGTAGGTGCTGATGTTGGCGCCGCCGAACACGCCGACCCGGCCCCGGTTCTCGGGGGCGGCGTACCCGCCCTGCTCCAGGGCCTCCCAGCAGACCTCCAGGAAGGCCCGCTGCTGCGGGTCGGTGATCGCGGCCATGCGCGGGCTCATCCCGAAGAAGGCCGCGTCGAACTCGGCCACCTCGTCCAGCACCGGGCGCGCCGGCACGTAGGCCGGGTCGCGCACCAGCTCGGGGTCCACGCCCGCGGCCACCAGCTCCTCCTCGGAGAAGAACGTGATGGACTCGACGCCGTCGCGCAGGTTGCGCCAGAAGGCGCCGACGTCGGAGGCGCCGGGGAAGCGCCCGGCCATGCCGACGATGGCGATCCGCCGGTCGTCGTCGTCCTCGCTGGGCTTCGCCCGCTCGACGACCCTCGCGTTCGCGGGCGCGGCGGGCAGGGCCGCGCCGCGCTCGTCGAGGATCGCCGCCAGCCGGTTCACCGTCGGCGCCTCGAACAGCATCACCGTCGGTACGGCCACGCCGAACCGCTCCTTCACCAGCCGGAGCATCTGCAGCGCGACCAGCGAGTTGCCGCCCAGGTCGAAGAAGTTGTCCCGGGTGCCGACCGGCTCGACGCCCAGCACCTCGGACCAGAGCTCGGCCAGGCCGCGCTCGGCGTCCGTGAGCGGCGGGCTGTACGGCTGCGGCAGCTCAGGCCGGGGAAACCGGTCCCCCTTGGCCGTCACCGGCGTGCTCGCGGCGGCGCGCGGCAGCCGGTCGTCCAGCCCGCCCGCCGCCACCACCAGGCCCGGCGCGGGCGCGGCCAGCAGCCGGTCGAAGGCGGCCATGCCCTCTTCGGTGCTCATCGAGTGCGCCACCATCGCGGCGCCGAGCCCGCCGCCCAGGCGCTCCAGCGAGACCGCCCAGGTGTCCCAGCCCGCCGCCACCCACGTGGTCGGGGTACGGCGGGCGTGGACGCGGTGGGCCAGCGCGGTCAGGGCGGCGTTGGCGGCGGCGTAGCTGCCGAACGTGATGCCGCCGAGGATCGAGGAGGTGGAGGAGAACAGCACGCAGAACGCCGGCGGCCGCTCCATCTCGTCGAAGACCCGCTCCAGGACCTTGGCGCCGGCCACCTTGGCGGAGAAGTGCCTGTCCACGGCGGTCTCGTCCAGGTCGCGCAGGGAGACGAAGGTGTCGGGGTTGCTCTCGGCGGCCAGGTGGATCACGCCGTCCACGCCGTCGAGGGCGGCGCGCATGGCGTCCGGGTCGGTGACGTCCACGGCGGGGGTCAGCACCTCGACGCCGCGCGCCCTGAGCCGCTCCACCGCCGCGTGGCGCGGGTCGGCGGCCTGCCCGTTGGGGCTGCGCAGGCCGTTGCGGCTGGTCAGGACGAGACGGCCGGCTCCGGCGCCGGCCAGGTGATCGGCCAGCAGGAGACCCACCGGGCCCAGGCCGCCGGTGACCAGATAGGCACCACCCTTCTTGACGCCCTCGCGCGCGCCGGTGCCCTGTTGGGTGTCGCCGGGCCTGTTGCTCACTCGGGTGTCGGCGGGGCGTACCGGCTCGAAGTCGCGCAGGAGGCGGCGGCCGTCGCGGTAGGCGGCCAGGACCTCGCCCTGCGGCGCGGCGAGTTCGGCGGCCAGCAGCGCGGCGGCCTCCCCGGCGGCCAGGCCGGGCGGCAGGTCGACGGCGCGGCAGTCGAGGTTCAGGTACTCCTGGTTGGCCACCAGCGGCAGCGTCGCCACGGCCGCCTGGGCGGGCGACGGGCTCTCGCCGGGAAGCACGGCCTGGCCGCCGGAGGTGACCACGATGATCCGGGTGTTGTCGCCGCTCTCGGCCCAGGCGTCCAGGAGCGCGGACACGGGCAGCAGGGCCTCCCGGCCGTCGCCGCCGTCGTCGGTGTGGTCGAGCATGCGCAGGTCGACAACCACGTCGGCCGATCCGGGTCCGGCGTCGATCCCTCCGCCGACGGATCCGGGACCGGCGGCCGATCCGGGGCCGGCGGCGATCTCGACGTCGGTGCCCGTGGCGCGCAGTACCCCGGCCAGGGCCTCGGCCACGCCGCCGCGGTCGGCGACCAGCACGGCCCGGCCGACCGGCGCGGACGCCCCGGCGGTCTCCGCGGCGGTCCACTTCGCGGCCATCACCCGCACGTGCGGTTCCGGCGCGGCGGCCGGTGCCGGGATGTCGATCGGCGCGGCGGCCGTCGCCGTGGCGGCGGGCGCGTCCACCCAGTAGCGGGTGCGCTGGAACGGGTACGGCGGCAGCGACACCTTGGCCACAGGCCGGTCCTGCTGGTAGCCGGCCCAGTCCACCGGCACCCCGGCCAGCCACAGCCTGCCGACCGCCTCGGCGAGCACCTTCCCGGCGGGCCGCTGGTCGCTCTCGGCGGGCAGCGCCTGCACGATGAGCGGCCACCGGTCGCGCGGGCAGTCGCGGTGCCCGCGGACCATCGCGCCCAGCGACGGCCCGGGGCCGATCTCCAGCAGCGCCGCCTCGCCATGCCCGAGCAGCGTGCCGATGACCTTGTCGAACTGCACGGGCGCGCACATGTGCTCGGCCCAGTAGCCGGGGTCGGTCACCTGCTCGGCGGTGGCGAGGGCGCCGGTCACGTTGGAGACGTAGGGGACGCGGGGCGGGTTGAGCGTGATGGTGGCGGCGATCCACGCGGTGAGCTCGCCGCGGATCGGCTCCATCATGCGCGAGTGGAAGGCGTGGGTGGTGGCCAGCGGGCGGCACGGGATCGACTCGGCCTCCAGCAGCGCCCGCACGGCCGCCAGGCCCTCCGGCTCGCCGGAGATCACGGTCAGCTCGGGACCGCTGACGGCGGCCACGTCCACGCCGGGGACGGCGGCGATGCGCGCCCGCACCTCGGCCTCGGCCAGTGGGACGGCGCTCATGCCGCCGGCGGGCAGCTGGTTGATCAGCTTGGCCCGGTGGGCGACCAGCGCGAGCGCGTCGTCCAGCGAGAGGACCCCGGCCAGGGTCGCGGCCACGTACTCGCCGAGGCTGTAGCCGGCCAGGATCGACGGCTCGACGCCCCAGGAGCGCACCAGCCGCGCCAAGGCGTACTCCACCGCGAACAACGCGGGCTGGAGCAGGTCGGTCGAGGTGGCGTCCGAGGCCTCGGCGCGGCCCAGCATCCTGGCCAGCGCGCCCGCCTCGCCCGTCACGCGGGGTCGGAGCATGGCGGCCAGCGGGTCGGCGCCGTCCATGAGCCCGCGCAGCGCCGTACGGCACCGGTCGAGCGTCTGGGCGAAGACCGGCTCGGTCTCGTAGAGGTCGGCGGCCATGCCCGCGTACTGCTCGCCGGTGCCGGCCAGCAGGAAGGCCACGGGCCGGTCGTCACGGGTGTCGGAGCGGGTGAGCACGGCCGGCTCGCGCAGCCCGGCCACGGCCTCGGCCGCGTCGCCCGCGACCAGGATCCTGCGGTGCCCGAACAACTGGCGGCCCGACTGCAGCGTGTGCGCCACGTCGGCCAGCCGTACGCCGTCCTCGGCCTCCAGGTGGGCGGCCAGCCGGTCCGTCATCGCGTCCGCCGCCTCGGCGGTGCGCGCCGACCAGACCAGCAGCTCGGCCCTCGGCTCCGTCTCCGGCCTCGGGACCGGCGGCGCCTCCTCCAGGACCACGTGGGCGTTCGTGCCGCCGATGCCGAAGGCGCTGACCCCCGCCCTCCTGGTACGGCCCGCCGCCCGCGGCCAGGAGCGCAGCTCGGTGACGACCTCGATCTCGGCGTCGCCGCTGCTGAGCTGCTGGTTGGGCGTGACCAGGTTGAGCGTGGGCGGGATCTCGTCGTTGCGCAGCGCCAGCGCCGCCTTGATGAGGCTGGTCACCCCTGCCGCCCGGTCGAGGTGGCCCAGGTTCGTCTTCACGGAGCCGACGAGCAGCGACTCGCCGCGGAAGACCTGCTGGATCGCGGCGAGCTCGGCGGCGTCGCCGAGTGCGGTGCCGGTGCCGTGCGCCTCCACGTAGTCGATGTCGGAGGGCGCCAGGTCGGCGGCGGCCAGCGCCTCGGCCATGACCGAGGCCTGTCCCTGCACGCCGGGCGCGGTGAAGCCGACCTTCTTGCCGCCGTCGTTGTTGACCGCCCAGCCGCGGATGACCGCGTAGATCTGGTCGCCGGCGTCGAGCGCGTCCTCAAGGCGGCGCAGCACGATCACGCCGACGCCACTGCCGAGCGGGCTGCCGAGTCCCGCCGCGTCGAAGGCGCGGCACTCGCCGTCGGGTGGGGCGATCCCGCCGGGCTGGTAGATGTAGCCGACCCGGTGGGGAACGTTGACGGCGACGCCGCCGGCCAGCGCCATGTCGCATTCGAACCCGGCCAGGCTCGTGGCCGCCGCGCAGATCGCGACCAGCGAGGTCGAACAGTAGCTCTGCACGCCGTAGCTGGGTCCGGTCAGGCCCAGCGTGTGCGCGACGCGGGTGGTCAGCGAGTCCTTGTCGTTGGCCAGGCCGAGCGCCAGATGGCCCATGACCTCGCCGATGCCGCCGGGCAGCAGGTTGTTCTGCATGTAGGAGCTGTGGGCGCAGCCGCCGAAGACGCCGATGGAGCCGTCGAAGCGGGTCGGGTCGCAGCCCGCGTCCTCCAGCGCCGCCCAGCTGTGCTCCATGAACAACCGGTGCTGCGGGTCGAGGATCTGGGCCTCCTTGGCGCCCAGCCCGAAGAACGAGGCGTCGAACAGGTCGATGCCCTCGATAACCGGGTTGGCCTTCACGTAACTCGGGTCCTGGAGCTGCTCCTCGGTGACACCCTCGGCGCGCAGTTCCTCGTCGGTGAAGCGGGTGATCCCCGATCTGCCCGCCCTGATGGCGGACCACAACTCGGCGACGCCGGGCGCGCCCGGGAACCTCCCGGACATCCCGACGATCGCGATGTCGGTGCCGGCGCTCTCGTCACTCACGGTTCTTGTCCCTTCCGGTGCTGGGCCTTCCGCTTGCGGACCGGGCGCGGCGCCGCCGCTGACCCCTCGCCGAGCTGCTGGTCAGTACTTCCTGCGTGGCCGACTCGCCGCCGTCGACGGCCGCGGCGAACGCGGCCACGGTCGGGTGCTCGAACAGCACGGCCGGGGCGATCGGGACGCCGAGCTCCTTCTCGATGGCGAGCACCATGGCCATCCCGACCAGGGAGTTGCCGCCGAGGTCGAAGAACGGGTCGTGCACGCCCACCTGGTCGATGCCGAGGTAGGCGCCCCACATCTCGGCGATCAGCGTCTCCCGCTCGTTACGCGGCCGCGCGTAGTCGGTGCGCAGCTGCGGGCGGGGGAAGCGCTCGCCGCGCGGGACCGCGGAGGCGGCGCCGATGAGGTTGTCGATGTCGAGCATCGCCGTCCACTCCCTGACCACCTCCCCGAGCGGCTGCCTGGCGGCCAGGACGTAGCCGTGGCCGCCCTGGATGATCGTGTCGAGGAGCTCGTTGCCGGCCTCCTCGGCGAAGCCGTACCTCTCGCGGTAGGCGCGCACCCGCTCGGCCAGGCCGCCGGTGCCCTTGAAGTTCTCGGCCTGCCAGTCGTCGTGCAGCCAGGGGCCCCAGGAGATGGAGACGACCCTGGTGGAAGGGGCGGTGGCGGCCAGCGCCTCGCCGTAGGCGTCGAGGACGCTGTTGGCCGCGCAGTAGTCGCCCTCGCCGATGCCGCCGAACGCGGTGACCGCCGAGGAGTACAGGACGAGCAGCTCCGGCCGCTGGTGTTCCGGGGTCCGCGCGCTGACCAGTTCGGCCAGCGGGCCCATGGCCAGGACCTTGGGCGCGAGCACCGCGCGGGCCTCGGCGACGGTCCTGCGCTGCATCAGCCCCCCGGCGGGCAGACCGGCCGAGTGGATCACGCCGTGCAGGGCGCCGTAGTGGCCGCGCACGTCCGCGATGGCCCGCCCGAACCGCTCCGCGTTCCCGGTGTCCGCGGCCACCAGCAGCACCTGCGCACCTGCCGCCTCCAGCGCCGCGACGTCCTGGAGCGTGCGCTCCGCCCGGCTGCCGGGCTCCGGCGTCGCCTCCCTGTCGAGTGGGGTACGGCTCAGCAGCGCCAGCTTCCTGACCCCGCTCCGCACCAGATGCCTGGCCAGCCCCATCCCCAGCCCCCGGGTGCCACCCGTGATCAGGTAGACCCCGTCGGCCCGCCAAGGAGAGCCCTCGCCGGGGGGCGCGGACGGCACTTCTGACCAGGCGCGGAGCCAGCGGTGGGTGCGGCGCCAGGCGGCCAGGGCGTCGCTGCCGCCGACCTCGGCGATCAGTTCTGCGGCCAGTTGCCCGGCCACCAGTTGCCCGGCCTCCGGCGCGTCGGCCGGGGCGTCGGGGTCGAGGTCGACGCCGGTCCAGCTCAGGTCCTTGAACTCGTGCTGTACCGCCCGCCCGAACCCGTGTGCCATGGCCTGCTGGGGCGCGAGCGCGTCCCCGCCGAGGACCTCGGTGGCGCCCCGGGTGACGGTGAGCAGCCGGGAGCCGGGGACGACGTTCATGGCCTGGGTGGCCAGCAGCAGGCTGTCGAAGCCGTGGCCGATGGCCGCCACCAGGTCGGTACGGTCGGACAGCAGGCTCCACAGGTGCGCCACGTGCACGGGACCGCCGGGCAGGTCGCCGAAGACCTCGCCGTAGTGGGCCGGATCAGCGGGGTCGATGGTCAGGCGGCGGCCTTCACGGTGGAGGCCTGTGCCGGGGAGGACTTCGATGACCGTGGTGCCGCCGGCTTCGGCCAGGTCGGCGAGAGCCGTACCGGCGAGGCCGTCGGAGAAGATCACGAGCGGGCCGGGCAGGGAGAGGAAGGCCGGGAGGGCGGGGCGTGCGGCGGCCCGCTGCCACGCGGGCACGAACCGGAAGTCGGCCGGGTCGCTCGAACCGGCGGGGGCGGCGGCCCTGATGACGGTGGCGGGGGCGACGTCCTGGCCCGGCTCGGGCCAGAAGCGGGTGCGCTGGAACGGGTAGCCCGGCAGGGTGGTCACGCCCGCGCCGGACGGGCCGGTCAGGTCCCAGCGGATCGTGGCGCCCAGCTCCCACAGCCGGCCCGCGCTCTCCAGCAGCTCGGTCCTGGCGTCGCGGCGCTCGCCGGTCGTCCACAGCGCGGGCAGCGTGCCGAGGACGGCGGCGGGCCCCGCGCCGGCGAGGTTCTGGCGGACCAGCCCGCCGAGTGTCTGCCCGGCGCCCAGCTCGATGAAGACGTCGATGTCGTGGTCCACGCAGTGGCGTACCCCGTCGGCGAAGCGGACCGGGCTGACGAGCTGGTCGGCCCAGTAGGTGGCGCTGACGGCCTGTTCGGGGGTGAGGGCGGCGCCGGTGAGGTTCGCGACGATCGTGGTGGCCGGCGGCTTTCGCGGCACGGTCTCCAGCAGGGCCAGCAGCTTGTCGCGGGCCGGCTGCAGCAGCGAGCTGTGGAAGGCGTGCGCCGAGCGCATCGGCCGGCAGGCCAGCCCGGCGGCCATCAGGACGGCGGTGGCCTGTTCGATCTGGGCGGGCAGGCCGCTCAGGACCGTCATCGACGGGCCGTTGAGCGCGGCCACGTCGACCTCCAGGTCGGGCAGCGCCTCGCGGATGCTCTCCTCCGAGGCGGCCACGGCGACCATGCGGCCCGCGGGGACCGCGTTGATCAGGTGGGCCCGCTCGATCACCACGTGCAGGGCGTCCTCAAGGGTGAAGACGCCGGCCAGGCACGCGGCCACGTACTCGCCGAGGCTGTAACCGATGAGCATGTCGGGGGTGACGCCCCAGTGCGCGAGCAGCTTGGCCAGCGCGTACTCGACGGTGAACTGGAAGGGGTGGGCGATCGGGGCGTGGTCGAGCGGGTCGTCGGCGCGCTCTCCGGTGTCGCGGCCGAGCAGCGCGGCCAGGTCGTCCTGCCTCGGGGCGGCCTCGGCCTCGAAGAAGGGGCGCAGGTCCAGGTCGGCGTGCGCCAGCACCTGTGCGACGCACTCGTCCACAGCCTGTGCGTAGACGGGCTCGCTCGCGTACAGCTCCTTGCCCAGACCGGCGTACTGGTCGCCGACGCCGGGGAGCAGGAAGGCGATCCTCGGGTTGTCCTTGGCCCGGGAGATCGCGGGGGCCTCCGCCAGGGAACGCAGGCGGGTGACGGCCTCGCGCAGGTCCGCCACGACCAGCAGGCGGCGGTGGTCCAGGTGGGCCCGGCCGCTCTGCAGCGTGCGGGCCACGTCGGCGGCGCGCAGATCCGGCTGCCCGGCCAGGTGAAGCGCCAGCCGTCCCGCCTGCTCGCGCAGCGCCGTCTCGCCGCCCGCCGAGACGGGGAGGGCGTGGACGGGGGCGACGACCGGCGACGCCGCGACCTCAGGGGCCGCTTCCAGGACCACGTGGGCGTTCGAGCCCGACAGTCCGAACGAGCTGACGCCCGCCAGCCTCGGCGCCAGCTCCAGCACCTCGTTGACCGGCTGCACGGTGCCGTCCCCGGGGATGGCCGTCGCGGGACGGTCCAGGTTGAGGTTGGGCGGCACCAGGCCGTTCTCCAGCACGAGCACGGTCTTGATCAGCCCGGCGACCCCGGCGGCGGCCTGCGTGTGGCCGATGTTGGTCTTGATGGCGCCCACCCGCAGCGGCCGCTCGGCCGGGCGCTCGCCGAACACGTCGTGCAGGGCCGACAGCTCGATCGCGTCGCCGAGCTGGGTGCCCGAGCCGTGCGCCTCCACGTAGTCGACCTCGTCGGCGCGGACGCGGGCGGCGGCGTGCGCGCGGGTGATCACGTCGACCTGGGCGCTCCTGCTGGGCGCGGTGAGCCCGTTGCTGCGCCCGTCCTGGTTGACCGCCGAGCCCTTGATGACCGCCCGGATACGCCGCCCGTTGGCCAGCGCCTTCGACAGCGGCTCCAGCACCACCAGGCCGCCGCCCTCGCCCATGACGTAGCCGTCGGCGCCCTCGTCGAAGGTCTTGCACCGGCCGTCGGAGCACATCATCATGCCCGCGCACGCCTGGATGAACATCGACGGGTGCAGCGTGAGCGAACATCCCGCGGCCAAAGCCAGGTCGCACTCGCCCCTGCGCAGGCTCTCGACGGCCAGGTGCACGGCGATCAGCGAGGAGGAGCAGGCGGTGTCCACGCTCATCGTGGGGCCGGTCAGGTCGAGCTGATAGGCGATACGGCCGGCCGCCACGCTGGAGATGGCGCCCTGGCCCAGGTACGGGTCGGCGACCGCGTCCCGGCCCTGGAGCTCCATCTGGAGCCGGCCGTACTGGAGGGTGTCCATGTAGCCGACCATCACGCCGGTCCTGCTGCCGGCCATCCGGTCGGGGGCCAGGCCCGCGTTCTCCAAGCCTTCCCACGCCAGCTCCAGCAGCAACCGCTGCTGCGGGTCCATGCGCAGCGCCTCGCGCGGCGAGATGCCGAAGAACTCCGCGTCCCAGCCGGTCACGTCGTCGAGGAAGCAGCCGTAGCGCGTGTACATGCCGCCCGGCTTCTGCGGGTCGGGGTCGTAGTAGTCGTCGATGTCCCAGCGCGCGGGCGGCACCTCGCCGACGGCGCTCCTGCCTTCGCGCAGCAGTTCCCACAGGCCCTCGATCGTGTCGCCGCCGCCGGGGTAGCGGCAGGCCATGCCGACGACGGCGATGGGCTCGTGGCGGCGGTCCTCGGCCTCGGTGAGGTTCCGGCGCGCTTGGGCCAGTTCGACGGTCACACGCTTGAGGTAGGCGCGCAGCTTTTCCTCGGTCCCCATCGGGCGAACCTTTCCGGTAACGGGAGTCATGGGTTCACAGTTCGTTGTCGATGAGCGCGAAGATCTCCTCATCGGAGGCGGCGTCGATCTTCTCGACCATGCCGTCGGCGTCGTTCTGGCCCGCGCCGTACCGGGCGAGGGCGGTCTGCAGGATCGGGACGAGCCGGCCGCGGATGGCCTCGCCCTCCCCGTTGGCGCTGGTGAGCATGGCCTCGACGCGCTCCAGGGCGCTTTCCAGCACGTCCTCGGGCGAGGGCGTCTTGGGCGCGAGCGTGCGGAACAGGTAGTCGGCCAGGGAGGTCACGGTCGGGTGGTCGAAGACGAGCGTCGCGGGCAGCCGCAGGCCGGTCTCGGCGTTGAGCCGGTTGCGCAGCTCGACCGCGGTGAGCGAGTCGAACCCGAGCTGGCTGAAGGCGGTGCCGACGTCGATCTGGTCGGGGCTGGCGTGGGCGAGCACGGCCGCGACGTGCGCGCGGACGGTGGCGGTCAGCAGGCGCAGGCTCTCGGTGTGCGGGAGCGCCGCCAGCCGCTCGGCCAGCCCGCCCGCGACCGTCACGTTCGACGCGGTACGGCGGGGCCCGCGCACCAGCCCGCGCAGCATGGCGGGAAGGTCGTCGTTCTCCGCCCTGGCCCGCAGCCCGGCGGTGTCCCAGCGCACCGCCACGACCACGGCCTCGTCGGTGGCCAGCGCCGCGTCCAGCAACTCCAGCCCCTGAGCGGAGTCGAGCGGGGCGACGCCGGAGCGGGCCAGCCTGCCCCGGTCGGCGGCGCTGAGCCCGCCGGTCAGGTCGGTGGAGGTGTCCCAGAGCCCCCAGGCGATGGAGACGGCCGGCAGCCCCTCGTCCCTGCGCAGTTCGGCCAGCGCGTCGAGGTAGGTGTTGGCGGCGGCGTAGTTGCCCTGTCCGGCGTTGCCGAGGATGCCGGCCAGGGAGGAGAAGAGCACGAAGGCCTTGAGGTCGCGGTCCTTGGTCAGCTCGTGCAGGTGCCAGGCCGCGTCCAGCTTGGGGGCGAAGACCCGGTCGATCCGCTCCGGCGTCAGCCCCTCGATCGTGGCGTCGTCGAGAACCCCGGCCGTGTGCACGACACCGGTCAGATCCGCGATCCCGTCCACCACCGCGGCCAGCGCCCGCCGGTCGGCCACATCACACGCGAGCACCTCGACTCGCGCGCCCAGCTCTTCGAGCTCCGCGCGCAGCTCTCCCGCTCCCGGTGCGCCGGCACCGCGCCGCGACAGGAGCACCAGGTCGCGCACCCCGTACCGCTCGACCAGATGACGAGAGATCAGCCCGCCCAGACCGCCGGTCCCGCCGGTCACCAGGACCGTGCCGGAGCCGATGGGCTCGGGTTCCCCGGCGGTTCTGCGGGCCACGCGCGGGGCGAACAGCTTGCCGTCGCGCACCCGCACCTCCGGCTCGCCGGTCGCCAGCACCCGCTCCCAGTCGGCGAAGCCGTCCGGCACGTCGGCCAGGACGAACCGGCCCGGTTGCTCGGTCTGCGCCGTCCGCACCAGGCCCCGGACCACTGCGGCGTCCAGGCCGCTGGGCGCGAACACCACCTGGTGGTCCTCGCCTGCCACCGCCGCCAGGACGCGGGCGGCCAGCTCGCGCGGCGTGCCCTCGGCCAGCGGTACCACCGTGAACGAGCCCGCCGGATCGGCCGTGGGCGCGATCTCCACCCAGTCCAGGCCGTGCGGGGCCACCTGGGCGGCGGCCGGTCGGGGGGCGGCCTGCCGTACGCGGAGGGAGTCGATCGAGAAGACCGGGTGACCGGCGGCGTCGACCGCCTCGATCCCGGCGTCGTCGGCGCCGCGCGGCGTCAGCCGTACGCGCAGGAGGGAGGCCTGCGCGGCCGACAGACGCACGCCACGGAAGGCGAACGGCAGCCGCAGCGCGCCCCCCTCGGCCGCCAGCACGAGCGGGTGGAAGGAGGCGTCCAGCAGCGCGGGGTGGATGCCGAACCCGGTCACGTCCACCCCGTCGGGGGCGCTGACCTCGGCGAACAGTTCCTCGCCCGCGCGCCACATCGCGCTCACGCCTTGGAAGGCGGGCCCGTACTCGTAGCCCTGGGCGGCCAGTTGCTCGTAGGCCACCTCCACCGGCTGGGCGCCGTCGGGAGGCCAGGTGGCCGCCCAGCCGGGAGAGGCGGTTCCGGTGACGGCCAGGGCGCCGGAGGCGTGACGGACCCAGGCGTCGCCGGTCTCGGAGAAGATCGTGATGCCGCGCCGCCCGTCGGTCTCGGCGGAGACGACGACCTGGAGGCGTGCGGTTCCGGTGAGGATCAGCGGCGCCTCGATGATGAGTTCCTCGACCAGCTCGCAGCCGGCGGCGGCGGCCGCTTCGAGCGCCAGTTCGGCGAAGGCGGCGCCGGGCAGCAGGACGCCGCCCTCGACCGCGTGGTCGGCCAGCCAGGGCGCGATCTTGGTGGACAGCTGGCCGCTGAGCACGAGCCCGCCGTCGGCCACCGGCACGACCGCGTTCAGCAGCGGGTGCTCGGAGCCGTCCACGCCGGGGACGCGCCCTGCCCGCGCGCCGGCGTCCAGCCAGTAGCGCTGCCGGTCGAAGGCGTAGGTAGGCAGGTCCACGTGCCGGAAGGGGATGGCGGCGAGCGCGGCGGCCCAGTCGACCTCGGCGCCCAGCACGAACGCCTGGGCGAGCGCGGTCAGGAAGCGCCGCCAGTCGCCCGAGCCCCTGCGCAGGGTGCCGCAGATGCCCGCGGACTCGTTCATCTCGGCCACGTCCGCCTGGAGCACCGGGTGCGGGCTCACCTCGACGAACAGCGGCGCTCCGGTGACCGAGCCGATCGCCTGCCGGAACAGGACCGGGTTGCGCACGTTGTCGAACCAGTAGCCGGCCGTCAGCCGGTCGGTGTCGATGAAGTCCCCGGCCATCGAGGAGCAGAACTCGATGTCGGTACGGCCCGGCCGTACCTCGCCCAGAAGCGCGGGCAGCTCGTCGCGCAGGACCTCGATGTGCGGCGTGTGCGAGGCGTAGTCCACCGCGATCCTGCGCGCCCGGTAGGGCTCCTCCCAGGCGGCGGCCACCTCGTCGAGCGCGTCCACGTCACCGGCGACGACGCACCCGCCCGGCCCGCTGTCCACGGCGATCCACAGCCGCCCCTCGTACGGCGCGAGCAGCTCGCGCACCCGCTCGGACGGCAGCGCGGCGGAGAGCATGCCGCCGGTGCCGCCGAGCCGCTCGCCGATGACCCGGCTGCGCAGCGCGACGATCCGGGCGGCGTCCTCCACCGAGAGGACTCCGGCGACGCAGGCCGCGGCGATCTCGCCCTGCGAGTGGCCGACGACCGCGGCGGGCTCGACGCCGAGCGAGCGCCAGAGCTCGGCCAGCGCGACCATCACCGCGAACAGCACGGGCTGGATGACGTCGGAGCCGGTCAGCTTCTCGCCCGAGCGCAGCACGTCCTCCACCGACCAGCCGGTGTGCGGCTTGAGCGCCTCGTCGCACGCGCGCAGCCGCTCGCGGAAGACCTCGCTGGCCTCGAGAAGCTCGACGGCCATTCCCGGCCACTGCGAGCCCTGGCCGGGGAACAGGAAGATGGTGCGGGCCGCGGCGGCGACGCCCTCCAGGAGGGCGGGGTGCGGGGCGCCGTCCGCGAGCGCGTCGAGGCCGGCCAGCAGTTCGAGGCGGTCGGCGGCGATCACGACGGCGCGGTGGGCGAACCTGGCCCGGCGCGCGAGCACCGGGCCGGCGGCGGCCAGGTCGGTGAGCGACGCGGTCGCGGCCCGCCCGCGCAGCCTGGCGGCCTGGGCGCGCAGCGCGCTCCCGGTCTTGGCCGACACGACCCACACCAGCGGCGCGGCGGTCTCGGGGGCTGGCTCCTCGTCGGGGCCGCGCTCCAGGATCAGGTGCGCGTTGGTGCCGCTCACGCCGAAGCTGGAGACGCCGGCGCGCGGCGGGCGCTCGCCTTCGGGCAGCTCGACCTCGCCGGTCAGCACCCGTACGCCGCCCAGCGACCAGTCCACGTGCGGGGTCGGCTCGGCCACGTGCAGCGTGCGCGGCAGCACCCGGTGCTCCAGCGCCTTCACCATCTTGATCACGCCGCCGACCCCGGCCGCCGCCTGGGCGTGCCCGAGGTTCGACTTGAGCGAGCCCAGCCAGAGCGGCCGGTCGGCGGGCCGCCTGCGTCCGTAGGTGGCCAGCAGGGCGTGCGCCTCGATCGGGTCGCCGAGGGTGGTGCCGGTGCCGTGCGCCTCCACCGCGTCGACGTCGTGGAGGTCGAGGCGGGCGTCGGCGAGCGCCTGCTCGATCACGCGCTCCTGGGCGGGCCCGCTGGGGGCGGTCATGCCGTTGCTGGCGCCGTCCTGGTTGACCGCGCTGCCGCGGACGACGGCGAGGATGCGGCGGCCGTTGCGGCGCGCGTCCGACAGGCGCTCAAGCAGCAGCACCCCGGCGCCCTCCGCCCAGGCCACCCCGTCGGCCGTGGAGGAGAACGCCTTGCAGCGCCCGTCGGGCGACAGTGCCCGCTGGCGGGAGAACTCCACGAACGGCACCGGCGACGGCATCAACGTCACGCCGCCGGCCAGGGCCAGCGTGCACTCGCCCCGGCGCAGCGCCTGGGTGGCGAGGTGGATGGCGACCAGCGAGGAGGAGCAGGCGGTGTCGATCGAGATCGACGGGCCCTCCAGGCCGTAGACGTAGGAGACGCGGCCGGACAGCACGCTGGCCACGGACGAGGTGAACAGCGTGCCCTCGATCGCCTCGGGCGAGCCGTCGAGGAAGCGGTTGGAGTAGTGCTCGTACATCACGCCCGCGTACACGCCGGTACGGCTGCCGCGCAGCGTCCCCGGGTCGATCCCGGCCGCCTCGAACGCCTCCCAGGTGGCCTGGAGGAACAGCCGGTGCTGCGGGTCGGTGCCGAGCGCGTGGCGCGGGCTGATGCCGAAGAACGCGGCGTCGAAGTCGAACGCGTCGGGGATGAAGCCGCCGTTGCGCGTGTAGCTCTTGCCGATCGCGTCGGGGTCGGGGTCGTACAGGTCATCGAGGTTCCAGCCGCGGTCGTCGGGGAAGTCCCCGATGGCGTCGCGGCCGGAGCGCACGAGCTCCCACAGTTCCTCGGGGCTGCTGACGCCGCCCGGGAAGTGGCAGGCCATGCCCACGATGGCGATGGGCTCGTGGCGACGGCTCTCGTCCTCGGTCAGGCGCCTGCGGGTCTCCGCCAGTTCGACGGTGGCGCGCTTGAGATAGTCGCGGAGCTTGTCCTCGGTACCCATCGCTCGGGCCTTTCCTGTCATGGTTCACAGTTCCTTGTCGATGAGTGCGAAGATCTCCTCATCGGAGGCGGTGTCGATGTCGACGCCCTCGTCGTCATTGCTCGCGGTGCCCCCGAACCTGGTCAGGCCGCTCTGCAGAACGGCGACCAGGCGGCCGCGGATGTCCTCGCCGTTGTCCTTGGCGGTGGTGATCATGGAGCCGACCCGTTCCAGGACCCCGCGCAGCAGGTCCTCGGGCGACGGCGTGGCGGGTGCCAGGCTCTCGTGCAGGTACTTGGCCAGCGCCGAGACCGTCGGGTGGTCGAAGACGAGCGTCGCGGGCAGCCGCAGGCCGGTCTCGGCGTTGAGCCGGTTCTGCAGCTCGACCGCGGTGAGCGAGTCGAACCCGAGCTGGTTGAACGCGCTGTCCACGTCGATGTGGTCGGCGCTGGCGTGGGCGAGCACCGCGGCCACGTGGCCGCGGACCGTCGTGGTGAGCAGCCGCATGGCCTCGGACTCCGTCAGCGCCGCGAGCCGCTCGGTGAGCCGCCCGGTCCCCTTCTTCTGCGACGAGGTACGGCGCGGCGCCCGCACCATCCCCCTGAACAGGGGCGGCAGGCTGCCGTCCTCAGCCCTGGCGCGCAGCCCGACCATGTCCCAGCGGGCCGCCACGACCACCGGCTCGTCCCCGGCCAGCGCGGCGTCGAACAGGGCCAGCCCGTGCTCGACCCCGAGCGGGGCGACACCGGCGCGGGCGAGCCTGGCGATCTCCAGGTCGGTGAGCTCGCCGCCCATGCCGCCGTCCCAGAGCCCCCAGGCGATGGAGACGGCGCGCAGTCCTTCGGCGGTGCGCTGCTCGGCCAGCGCGTCGAGGTAGGTGTTGGCGGCGGCGTAGTTGCCCTGTCCGGCGTTGCCGAGGATGCCGGCCAGGGAGGAGAAGAGCACGAAGGCCTTGAGGTCGCGGTCCTTGGTCAGCTCGTGCAGGTGCCAGGCCGCGTCCAGCTTGGGGGCGAAGACCCGGTCGATCCGCTCCGGCGTCAGCCCCTCGATCGTGGCGTCGTCGAGAATCCCGGCCGTGTGCACGACACCGGTCAGATCCGCGATCCCGTCCACGACCGCGGCCAGCGCCCGCCGGTCGGCCACATCGCAGGCGAGCACCTCGACCTTGGCGCCCAGCTCTTCGAGCGCCGTCCGCAGCTCCGCCGCCCCCGGTGCGGCGGGACCGCGCCGGGACAGGAGCACCAGGTCGCGCACCCCGTGCCGCTCGACAAGGTGACGGGAGATCAGGCCGCCCAGGTCGCCGGTCCCGCCGGTGACCAGGACCGTGCCGGAGCCGAGCGTGACCGGCCCTTCGACGGTCCTGCGCGCCAGGCGGGGGGCCAGCACCTTGCCGTCCGACACCCGCACCTGCGGCTCGCCGGTCGCCAGCACCCGCTCCCAGTCGGCGAAGCCGTCCGGCACGTCGGCCAGGACGAACCGGCCCGGTTGCTCGGTCTGCGCCGTCCGCACCAGGCCCCGGACCACCGCGGCGTCCAGGCCGCGCGGCGCGAAGACCACCAGGCGCTCTTCCCCGGCCATCGCGGCCAGCGCCCGGGTGGTCAGCTCGCGCGGCGTGCCCTCGGCCAGCGGCACCACCGTGAACGCGCCGACCGGCTCGCCCGCCGGCGCGACCTCCACCCAGTCCAGGCCGTAGGGCGCGGGACCGGCCGAGTGGCCGCCGAGCGCGCCCGCGGCCACCGCGCGGACGCGCGCGGACTCCAGCACGAACACCCGCCGGCCGGCGGCGTCGGCCGCCTCGATCGAGCAGCCGTCCTGGCCGTCGCGCAGCAGCCGCACCCGCAGCGCCGTCGCTCCCGGGCTCACCAGCCGTACGCCGCGGAACTCGAACGGCAGCCGCAGCTCCGCCGAGGGCGCGCCGATCAGCAGCACGTGGAACATCGCGTCGAACAGCGCCGGGTGAATCCAGTGGCCGGTCACGTCGAGCTCGCCCACGGCCACGTCGGCGAACAGTTCCTCGCCCGAGCGCCACAGCGCGCGCACGCCCTGGAAGGCGGGCCCGTACTCGTAGCCGGCGTCGGCCAGCGGGCCGTAGGTCACCTCGACCGGCTCGGCGCCCGGCGGGGGCCAGGTCGCCGCCCAGTCGCAGGCGGCGGGGGCCGCGGGCTCCGGTGACAGGGTGGCGCGGACGTGGCGGGTCCAGGTGGCATCGGGGTCGGCCGCGGGGCGGGAGTGGACGCGGGCCTGCCGTACACCCTGGTCGTCTGGGGCGTCGGCGACGACCTGGACGGTCACGCCGCCGCGCTCGGTGAGCAGGAGCGGCGCCTCGAAGACCAGCTCCTCGATCTGGCCGCCGGCTTCCAGCAGCAGGTCGGCGAAGGCCGCGCCGGGCAGTACGGCGGCGCCGTTGACGGCGTGGTCGGCCAGCCAGGGCGAGCCGGACAGCGAGAGGCGGCCGGTGAGCACGCTCACGCCGTCGCCGGCCACGTCGAGCGCGGCGCTCAGCAGCGGGTGGGTGACCTCGCGCAGGCCGGTCGCGGACAGGTCGGCGACGCGGGCGGGCGGGTCGAGCCAGAAGCGCTCACGGTCGAAGGCGTAGGTGGGCAGGTCGACCGGGGCGCCGGAGCCGGTCAGCGCGGGCCACTCGACGCGGGCGCCGATCACCCAGGCCTGCGCGAGGCAGGTGACGAGGGCGTCGGCCTCCGGGCGCTTGCGGCGGCTGAGCGTCAGGACGGCGGCCTCGCGGCCGTCCAGGCAGTCGTGGGCCATCCCGGCGAGCACGGCCTGCGGGCCGATCTCCAGGTAGGCGTCGGCGCCGAGCGAGTCCAGCCGCTCGATCATGGCCTGGAACTGGACCGCGCGGCGGATCTGGGCCAGCCAGTACTCGCGATCGGCCCACGAGCCGCCGTTGAGGTTGGTGGCGAACTCCAGCTTCGGCTCGGCGAACTCGACGTCCTCCAGCACGGCGGCGAAGGGGGCCAGCATCGGCTCCATGAGCGGCGAGTGGAAGGCGTGGCTGACGGCGAGGCGGTGGATGCGCCGGCCCAGGTCCGCCCAGTGCTCGGCGACCGCGAGGCAGGCCGCGACCTCGCCGGAGACGACCACGCTCTTGGGCCCGTTGACGGCGGCGACGCCGATCAGGTGCTCCTGCCCGGCCAGCGACGAGGCGATCTCCTTGGCCGTGGCCTCGATCGCGACCATCGCGCCCGGGGCGTCGAGTGCCTGCATGAGGCGGCCACGGGCGGTGATCAGCCGGGCGGCGTCGGGCAGCGACCAGACGCCCGCTGCGTAGGCGGCGGCGAACTCGCCCACCGAGTGGCCCGCGACGATGCCGGGGTGCACGCCGAGCGACTCCAGCAGCCGGAAGGCGGCCACCTCGAAGGCGAACAGCGCGGGCTGCGTGTAGGAGGTCTCGTTGAGCAGCTTGGCCTCGGGGGTGCCGGGCTCGGCCCACATCACCTCGCGCAGCGGGCGGTCGAGGTGACGGTCCAGCTCGGCGCAGACCTCGTCGAGCGCCTTGGCGAAGGCGGGGAAGGCGGCGTACAACTCGCGGCCCATCCCGTGCCGCTGGCCGCCCTGGCCGGTGAACAGGTAGGCCAGCTTGAGGTGCTCCTTGGCCTGACCCTCCACGACCTCGGCCGGGGCCTCGCCGCGCAGGTGCCCGCCGAGCCCGGCCAGCAGCGCCTCACGGTCATTCCCGAGTACGGCGACGCGGTGCGTGAAGGCGGCGCGGCGCGTGACCAGCGAGTGGGCCACGTCCCGGGCGCCGGTCTCCGGCCTGTCGAGCACGAAGTCACGCAGCCGGGCGGCCTGCCCGCGCAGCGACGTGGCCGTCTGCGCGCTGAGCGCCCAGACCATCGGGCCCTGACCGGTCTGGCCGGTGGCGGGGACGGGCTCCTGGTCGTACTCCTCCAGGACGGCGTGGGCGTTCGTGCCGCTGATGCCGAAGGCCGAGACGCCCGCGCGGCGGGGCCGCTTGTCGTGCGGCGCCCACTCGCGGGCCTCGGTGAGCAGGTTGACCGCGCCCGCCGACCAGTCCACGTGCGGGGTCGGCTCGGCCACGTGCAGGGTGGGCGGCATGACGCGGTTGCGCAGCGCCATCACGGTCTTGATCACGCCGGCGACTCCGGCGGCGGCCTGGGCGTGTCCGATGTTCGACTTCACGGAGCCGAGCCACAGAGGCTGATCCGCCGCACGATTACGTCCATATGTTGACAAAATGGCCTGTGCTTCGATCGGGTCGCCCAGCTTGGTGCCGGTCCCGTGCGCCTCGACCACGTCCACGTCCGCCGTGGTCAGCCTGGCGTCGGACAACGCCTGCGCGATCACGCGTTCCTGGGCGGGCCCGCTCGGGGCGGTCATGCCGTTGCTGGCGCCGTCCTGGTTGACCGCCGTGCCGCGGATGACCGCGAGGATCGGCCGGCCGTTGCGGCGCGCGTCCGACAGGCGCTCCAGCAGCAGCACCCCGGCACCCTCGCCCCACGCCACCCCGTCGGCGGTCGAGGAGAACGACTTGCACCGCCCGTCGGGCGACAGCCCCCGCTGCTTCGAGAACTCCACGAACGTGTCCGGCGGCACCAGCACCGTCACGCCACCGGCCAGCGCCAACCCGCACTCGCCGTCGCGCAGCGCGCGTACCGCGAGGTGGACGGCCACCAGCGAGGAGGAGCAGGCGGTGTCCACCGAGATCGACGGGCCCTCAAGCCCGAACGTGTAGGACACCCGCCCCGACAGCACGCTCGGCGTGCTGGAGGTCAGCAGCAGGCCCTCGACCGACTGCGGGATCGCGCCGTGGGTGAACCTGACCGAGTAGTCGTTGTACATGCACCCCGCGTAGACCCCGGTACGGCTGCCGCGCAGCGTCGCCGGGTCGATCCCGGCCCGCTCGAACGCCTCCCACGACGCCTCCAGGAACAACCGCTGCTGCGGGTCCGTGGCCAGCGCGTTGCGCGGGCTGATCCCGAAGAAGCCGGCGTCGAAGCTCGCCACGTCGTGCACGAAGCCGCCGTGCCTGGTGTACGACTTGCCGGGAGCCTCCGGGTCCGGGTCGTAGACGTCCTCGTCCCAGCCCCGGTCGGCGGGGAACTCGCTGATCGCGTCCACACCGGACCTGACCAGCTCCCACAGTTCCTCCGGGCTGGACACCCCGCCCGGATAGCGGCAGGCCATGCCCACGATCGCTATCGGCTCGTGGCTGCGCGCCTGCGCGTCCGCCAGGCGCTGCCTGGTCTCGGCGAGTTCGACCGTGGCCCGCTTAAGGTAATCGCGGAGCTTTTCCTCAGTTGCCATGATCGGGTCCTTCCGCCATGCTCCGGTTGTCGATCAAGGCGAAGATCTCCTCGTCGGAGGCCGAAACGATCTTCTCGGCGGCGCCGTTCGCCGCGGTGCCACTGCTGCCGAACCGGGTGAGGGCGCTCTGCAGGATGGCCACCAGCCGTCCCTTGATCCCCTCGCCCTCCCCGTTGGCCGCCAGCAGCATCGACTCGACCTTCTCCACCGCGCCGCGCAGCGTGTCCTCGGGCGAGGGCGTCTGCGGAGCCAGGGACTGGAACAGGTGCTCGGCCAGCGCGCTGACCGTCGGGTGATCGAAGACGAGCGTCGCCGGCAGCCGCAGCCCGGTGTCGGCGTTGAGCCGGTTGCGCAGCTCGACCGCGGTGAGCGAGTCGAAGCCCAGTTCGTTGAACGACTTGTCCACGCCGACGCGGTCGGCGCCGCCGTGCCCGAGCACCGCCGCCACGTGCGAGCGGACCAGGCCGGTCAGGTGGTTGCGCGCGTCCGGCTCGGCCATGACGGCCAGCCGCTCGACCAGCGCCACCGGCCCGGCCGCTGACGCCGTGCCGTTCCTCGCGGAACTTCCCTTCTCCGCGGTACGGCGGGGCGCGCGCACCAGCCCGCGCAGGATCGAGGCGAGCTCCCCCGCCTCGGCCCGCTGCCGCAGCGCCGCGGCGTCCCACCGGGCCGCCACGACCACGGCCTCGGCGGCCGGCGCGGTCAGGACGGCGTCGAAGAGGTCGAGGCCCTGCTCGGCGGTGAGGGTGGCGACACCGGTGCGTGACATCCGCGCGACGTCGGCGCCGGACAGCTCACCGGCCATCCCGGTCTCCCACGCGCCCCAGGCCACCGACACCGCGGGCAATCCCAGGGCGTGGCGGTGCTCGGCGAGGGCGTCGAGGAAGGCGTTGGCGGCGGCGTAGCCGGCCTGCCCCGCGGTGCCGATCACACCGGCCACCGAGGAGAACAGGACCAGCGGACGGTCCCCGGCCAGCTCATGCAGCCGCCACGCGGCGTCCGCCTTGGGCGCCAGCACGGTGTCGAGCTGCGTGGCCGACAGTCCGGTGACCGTCGCGTCGTCCAGCACCGCGGCCGTGTGCACGATCCCGGCCAGCTCGGGAATCCCGGCGACCAGCCTGCCCAGGGCGTCCCGGTCGGAGACGTCGCACGCGGCGATCGTGACGCGGGCGCCCAGCGACTCCAGCCGCCCGGTCAGCTCGGCCGCGCCGGGCGCGCTCGCGCCGCTTCTGGAGACGAGCACCAGGTCGCGCACGCCGTGCCGCGCGGCCAGCCGCTCGGCCACCAGCCCGCCCAGCGCCCCGGTGCCGCCGGTGACCAGCACGGTCCCCCCGGCCAGGGTGCTCGCGAGAACCAGATCGGGAGCGGGGGCCGGCGAGCCCGGGTCCGCCGTGCTCGGGCTCGCCGGCGTCGCGCCCGCCGGACCCCCGGTCCGTCGGGTCAGGCGGGGAACCTGAAGGCTGCCGCCGCGGGCCCGCAACTGGGGCTCGTCGGTGGCGGCCAGCAGTTCCCAGTCGGTGAAGCCCGCGTCCACGTCGGCCAGCGCGAAGCGGCCGGGGTGCTCGGCCTGGGCGGAGCGCACCAGTCCCCACAGGGGGCCGGTGACGACCGCGGGTCCCCTGGTCACGAAGACCATCCGGGACTGCCAGAACCGCTCGTCGCCCACCCAGCCCTGCACGAGGTCGAGGGCCTGGTAGAGGGCGTCGTGCACGGAGTAGGGCAGGTCATCGGCGTCCGGCTCGAACGGGACGAGCACCACCGGCGGCGCGTCCACGCTCATGTCGGCCAGCGAGGCCAGGTCGTAGTAGCGCTGCCCGCCGGCCTCGTCGGCGAAGGCGTCGTAGCCGACCGTGGCCCAGGTGGCGTCGCCGCGCTCGGGCTCGGGCAGGTCGCTCCAGTCGACGCCGTAGGTCTCGGCGGACGGGGCGGCCCCGGTGCGCGGGACCGCGCGCAGGGTCAGCTCGGCTGTGGCGATCGGGGCGCCGGACACGTCGTACACGGTCAGGGCGTGGCGGTCCTGGCCTTGAGGGGCCAGCCGTACGCGGAGGGTGCGCGCGCCGCCGGTGCTCGCGTGCACGCCGCTCCACGCGAACGGCAGCAGCAGCGTGCCCGGCTCGCCCGCGGCGTCGAGCACCAGCAGGTGGAGCGCGGCGTCGAGCAGAGCGGGGTGCAGGGTGAACCGGTCGGCGCCCTCGCCGGCGTGCTCGGGCAGGTCCACCTCGACGTAGGCGTCCGCGCCCGCGCGCCAGGCGGCGCGAAGGCCCTGGAAGGCGGGGCCGTAGCCGTAGCCGCGCTCGGCCAGGCGCTCGTAGGCGTCGCCCAGGTCCACACCCGTGGCGTCGGCCGGCGGCCAGACGGTCAGCGGCTCGCCCGCGAGGGGCGTGGCGGCTGTGGTGGGCGTGTTGTCCGACAGTGTGCCGGTCGCGTGGCGGGTCCACGGGGCGTCGGGGTCGCCCGCCGGGCGGGCGTGGACGGACAGGTCGCGGTGGCCGCCCTCGTCGGAGGCGCCGACGGTCAGCTGGATCTGGACCGCCTCCGTGGCGGCCAGGCGCAGCGGAGCCTCCAGCGTCAGGTCCTCGACGGTCACGGCGCCCACGGTGGCGGCGGCCTCCAGGGCCAGCTCCACGAACGCGGTGCCGGGCAGCAGGACCGTGCCGTCCACGGCGTGGTCGGCCAGCCACGGGGTGGCGGCGAGCGAGAGCCTGCCGGTCAGCAGGTGCCCGTCGCCGGCGGCCAGCGGGACGGCCGCGCCGAGCAGCGGGTGGCGGGCGGCGTCCAGGCCGGTGGCGGAGACGTCGGTGCCGCCGGCCGTACCGTCGAGCCAGTAGCGCTGCCGCTCGAAGGGATAGGTGGGCAGCTCGGCGAGGGGGCCGGTGCCCAGGGCGGCGGGCCAGTCGACGGGGGCGCCGAGGACGTGGGCCTGGGCCAGCGCGGTGAGCAGGCGGGCGCGCCCGCCGTCGCCGCGCCGCAGCGTGCCGGTGGCGCCGCCGGGGCGGCCCGCGGCGGTGAGCGTGTCCTGGACGTGGCCGGTCAGCACCGGGTGCGGGCTGGTCTCGACGAACAGCGGCGTCCCCGCGAACGACTCCACCGCCTCCTGGAAACGGACGGGGTTGCGCAGGCTCGTGTACCAGTACTCGGCGGTCAGCTCGGCGTGATCCATCAGGCCGCCCGCGTAGGAGGAGCAGAAGGCGACCTCGCCGGCGCGCGGCCTGATGCCGTCGAGCGCGGAGAGGATCTCCTCGCGCAGCGCCTCGATGTGCGGGGTGTGGGCGGCGTAGCCGATCGCGACCCGCCGGGCGTTCAGGCTCTCGCCGTGCGCGGCGGTGAACTCCTCCAGCGCGTCGGCGTCCCCGCCGATCACACAACTCTCCGGCCCACTGTGTACGGCCGGCCAAAGCCGACCCGCCCACGGCTCGATCAGCTCGCGCCCCCGCTCGGCCGGGACCGGCAGGGCGATCATGCCGCCACGGTCCCCGAGCCGCATCAGTGCCCGGCTGCGCAGGACCACGACCTTGGCCGCGTCCTCCAGCGACAGGGCGCCGGCCACGCAGGCGGCGATGATCTCGCCCTGCGAGTGCCCGACGACCGCCGACGGCTCGACGCCCAGCGAACGCCACACCTTCGCCAGCGCCACCATCACCGCGAACAGCACCGGCTGGATGACGTCGGAGCCCTCCAGCTTGCCCTCGGCGCGCAGCGCGTCCTCGACGGACCAGCCGGTGTGCGCTCTGAGCGCCGCGTCGCAGCGGCGCAGCTCGGTGCGGAAGACCTCGTCGGAGTCCAGCAGTTCGACGGCCATTCCGGCCCACTGCGAGCCCTGGCCGGGGAAGACGAAGACCGGCTGGACGTCCCTGTCCGCGACACCGGTCACGAGCGCGGCGTGCGGGGCGCCTTCCGCCAGCGCGTCCAGGGCGGCGAGCAGTTCGCCGCGCTCGCGGGCGACCACGACGGCGCGGTAGGCGAACCCGGACTTCCTGGCCAGCGCCCGTCCGGCGGCGGCCAGGTCGGACGCCTCGGCGGCGACCTCGCGCAGCCGGAGCGCCTGGGCACGCAGCGCGCTCTCGGACCTGGCCGACACCACCCAGGCCAGAAGCTCCTGCCCGGACGGCGACGCGACCTCCGAGGCGTGCTGCTCCTGAGCGTGTTCCGACGCGGGCTCTGGGGCGATGGCCGCGTGCTCTGGGACGGTGGGGGCGTGCTCTGGGGCGGCGGGCGGTGCTTGTTCGATGATCAGGTGGGCGTTGGTGCCGCTGATGCCGAAGCTGGAGACCGCGGCCCGCAGCGTGCGGCCCTCGGGCAGGTCCACGGGCGAGGTCAGCAGCCTGACGTTCCCGGCCGACCAGTCCACGTGCGGGCTGGGCTCGTCGGCGTGCAGGGTGCGCGGCAGCACGCGGTGCTCCAGCGCCTGCACCATCTTGATGACGCCGCCGACTCCCGCGGCGGCCTGCGTGTGGCCGAGGTTCGACTTGAGCGAGCCGAGCCACACGTCGTCGTAGACCGACATGACGGACTCGGCCTCGATCGGGTCGCCGAGCGTGGTGCCGGTGCCGTGGGCCTCCACGACGTCCACGTCGGCGGAGGTGAGGCGGGCGTCGGCCAGCGCCTGGCGCATGACCGCCTGCTGGGCCAGCCCGCTGGGCGCGGTGAGGCCGTTGCTGGCGCCGTCCTGGTTGACCGCGCCGCCCCTGATGACGGCGAGCACGGGGTGGCCGTTGCGGCGGGCGTCGGACAGGCGCTCCAGCAGGAGCATCCCGGCGCCCTCCGCCCAGCCGGTACCGTCGGCGGCGGCGGAGAAGGCCTTGCAGCGGCCGTCGCGGGCCAGCCCGCCCTGGCGGCTGAACTCCACGAACATGCCGGGCGTGGACATCACGGTCACCCCGCCGGCCAGCGCCATCGTGCACTCGCCGCGGCGCAGCGCCTGCGTGGCGAGCACGATCGAGACCAGCGACGACGAGCAGGCCGTGTCCGTGGTGAGCGCCGGGCCGCGCAGGCCGAGCGTGTACGCGATCCGCCCCGAGACCACGCTGAGCGCGGTGCCGGTGAGCAGGTGGCCGTCGGCGACGCCGCCGGACAGGTGCAGCCGGGGACCGTAGTCGGGCGCCATCGCGCCCACGAACACCCCGGTCGCCGTGTCACGCAGCTCGGCCGGGTCGATCCCGGCCCGCTCGACCGCCTCCCAGCTGATCTCCAGCAGGAGCCGCTGCTGCGGGTCCATGGCGGCGGCCTCGCGCGGGCTGATGCCGAAGAAGCCGGCGTCGAAGCGGTCGGCGTCGTGCAGGAAGCCGCCGTGGCCGGTGTCGCTGGTGCCCGAACGGTCCTGGCCGGTGGCGAACAGCGCCGCCATGTCCCAGCCCCGGTTCGCCGGGAACTCGGTGATCGCGTCGGTCCCGTCGCTGACCAGCTTCCACAGGTCGGCGGGCGAGGCCACGCCACCGGGATACCGGCAGCCCATCCCGACCACCACGACCGGGTCGTCGTCGAGGCGCGCCCGCTCCTGAACGGCCGCCCGCGGCGCCTCCCGCGCCAGCAGCGCGCGCAGGTGGTCGATCAGCTTCTGCGGGGTCGGGTGGTCGAACAGCAGGCTTGTCGGCAGCCGCAGCCCGGTGGCCGCGCGCAGCCGGTTGCGCAGGTCCAGCGCGGTGGCGGACTCGACGCCGAGGTTCTTGAACGTCCTGGCGGGCTCGATCCCGGCCGCGTCCTCGTGCCCGAGCAGCCCGGCCAGCGTGGTCAGCACCAGCTCCCGGACGTCCCCGGTAAAGCCCGCAGCCCCAGCACCGTCCGCGTGGGAAGCGCCGTCGGCGTGCGGAGCACCGTCCGCGTGGGAAGCGCCGTCGGCGTGCGGAGCACCGTCCGCGGAGTGAGCGCCGTTCGCGTGGTGAGCGCCGTTCGCGTCGCCCGATGTGTGCGAAGACGTCCCGCCGTTGAGCGCCGCCCGTCCGGCCGTGGCTCCTCCCGCCGGTACGGCCAGCCGGTGACGACGCCGCTGGAACGGGTAGGTCGGCAGGTCCACCAGCCGCCCGCCCCCGCATGGACCGGCCCAGTCGACCTCGGCTCCCCCGGCGTAGGCCTCGGCCAGCGAGCGCATGACCCGCTCCGCCCCGCCG
Organism: Nonomuraea sp. NPDC059023; assembly: GCF_042740095.1. Taxonomy (NCBI): domain Bacteria; kingdom Bacillati; phylum Actinomycetota; class Actinomycetes; order Streptosporangiales; family Streptosporangiaceae; genus Nonomuraea; species Nonomuraea sp. NPDC059023. Next base: position 151,229 of record NZ_JBHYIO010000015.1, read on the forward strand.
TCGTCGCGGCGCAGAGTGCCGACGGCGGCCACCTCGCGCCCGGCGGCCTCGGCGGTCTCGCTCACCCCCGACACCAGCACCGGGTGCGGGCTGCACTCCACGAACACCCCGGCGTCGTGCTCCAGCGCGACCCTGACCGCCTGCCCGAAGCGGACGGGCCGTCGCAGGCTGGCGTACCAGTAGGAGGCGTCCAGCTCGGCGGTGTCGATGGGGCGGCCGGTGAGCGTGGAGACGAAGGTGGTGCACGTGGACGCGGGCCGTACCGGGGAGAGGGCGGCGAGGACCTCGTCGCGGACCTGCTCGACCTCGGCGGAGTGGGAGGCGTAGTTGACCGGGATGATCCGGCTGCGGTACTCGGGCAGCCGGGACTTCAGCTCGGCGAGCGCCTCGTGCGGGCCGGAGACGACGAAGGACGTGGGCCCGTTGACGGCGGCGACGGCCAGGTGGCGGGAGATGCGCGCCATCGTGCTCTCGATCACGCCGAGCGGCGCGGCCAGCGACATCATGCCGCCCTTGCCGGCGATCCCGGCGATGGCCTTGCTGCGCAGCCCGACGACGCGGGCGCCGTCCTGGGCGGACAGGGCGCCGACGGCGGTGGCGGCGGCGATCTCGCCCTGGGAGTGTCCGATGACCAGGTCGGGACGCAGGCCGTACGACTGCCAGAGCGCGGCCAGGCCGGTCATGACGGCCCACAGCGCGGGCTGGACCACGTCCACCCGGTCGAGGCCGGGCGCGCCGGACTTCTCGCGCAGCACGTCCATGAGGTCGTAGTCGGTGAAGGGGGCGAGCGCGAGCGCGCACTCGGCGACCCGCTCGGCGAAGGCGGGCGAGCTGGACAGCAGCTCGCGGGCCATGCTCGGCCACTGGGCGCCCTGGCCGGGGAAGACGAAGGCGGTGCGCCCGGCGCCGGAGCCGGTGACGGCCGCGTCGTGCGGCAGGCCGCCGGCCAGCGCCCGCAGCGCCTCCCGCTTGGCGGTGCCGAGCACCACCGCGCGGTGCTCGAAGGCGGCGCGGCTGCGCACCAGGCTCCACGCCACGTCCGCCGGGTCGGCCTCGACCTCGGCGAGCTGCTCGGCCAGCTTCTTCAGCGCGCCCGGGGACCGGGCGGACAACACCCAGGGGGCGCCGCCGTCGGGCTCCTTGCGGACGGGCGGGCGCCGGGAGCCGCCGATGCTGAGGCGCGGCGGCTCGGTGACGAGCAGGTGGCAGTTGGTGCCGCCCATGCCGAACGAGCTCACGCCGGCGACCAGGCGGCGCGCGGACCACGGGAGGGTCTCGGAGACGACGCGCAGGCGCAGCGAGTCGAAGGGGATCTCCGGGTTGGGCGTCTCGCAGTGGAGGCTGGCGGGCAGCTCGCGGTGCTTCAGGCTCAGCACGACCTTGAGCAGCCCGGCGATGCCCGCCGCGCCCTCCAGGTGGCCGATGTTGGTCTTCACCGAGCCGACGAGCAGGGGCTCGGTGGCCGGGCGGGCCTTGCCGTACACGGAACCGAGGGCGGTGGCCTCGATCGGGTCGCCGACCTTGGTCCCGGTGCCGTGGAGCTCCACGTACTGCACGGCACCGGGCGCGACCCCCGCCTGAGCGCAGGCCGACTCGATGACCTCGGCCTGCGCCCGGCTGCTGGGGACGGTCAAACCCTCGCCGCCGCCGTCGTTGTTGACCGCGCCGCCCAGGATCACCGCGTGGATGACGTCCCGGTCGGTTATGGCCGCGGCGAGGGGCTTGAGCACGACGAGCCCGCCGCCCTCGCCGCGTACGTAGCCGTTGGCCCGCGCGTCGAAGGTGTGGCAGCGGCCGTCGGGTGACAGCGCGCCGAACTCGCCGATGGCGTTGGTGGTCTCGCCCAGGAGGTTGAGGTTGACGCCGCCGGCGACGGCCAGGCCGATCTCGCCGCGGCGCAGGCTCTCGCACGCCATCTGGACGGCCACGAGCGAGGAGGACTGGCCGGCGTCCAGGGTGAGGCTCGGGCCGCGCAGGCCGAGCAGGTAGGAGACCCGGTTGGCGATCATCGCCCGGTTGGCGCCGGTGTAGCCGTGCCGGCCACCGGCCCCCAGGGACGCGAAGTCGTTGGAGATCGCGCCCAGGAACACGCCCGCCGCGCTGCCGCGCAGCTCCGCGGGCAGCACCCGCGCGTTCTCCAGGGCCTCCCAGGCCAGCTCCAGCACAAGGCGCTGGTGCGGGTCCATGGCCGCGGCCTCGTTCGGGGAGATCCCGAAGAACGCGGCGTCGAAACCCTCGACGTCCTCCAGGAATCCGCCGAAGCGGTAACCGGCGGCGTTCGGCCACCGGTCCTCGGGGGCCGGGGTGACCGCGTCCACTCCGTCACGCAGCAGGTGCCAGAACCGGGCCGGGTCGGCAGCCTGAGGGAGCCTGCAGGACATGCCGACGACGGCGATCCCAGCCAGCTGATTCGACTCACCAACCATCAATGCGCCACCTCAAGCCGGGGTATTGAATATTCGCGACTATTGGCCAGTAATTAAGACCCTAATCGCGGACTTTGCTGAGGCACATGGAGCGACGGTGGCACGTAGTTACCGCAACTGTTGGCCGCCCAGCCACAGTTGACGGTGTGGGCACGGCTGGGCAATGAATGGCAACATGCCCGTAGAAGCTGCACTCAGTTTCGGCCAGTTGTTCAGCTGGCGCGATATCGAGCGGCACCCGCACGACTGGATCCACGAGGCGAACCTGCCGGCGATGTGGGACCTGCGCGGGCTGACACTCGACCGGGTGACGTGCGCGCTGCGCGCCCTGGTCCAACGGCACGAGGCGCTGCGCACCACCTACCACGTGCGCGACGGCGTGCCGTACCAGAGAGTGCACGAGACGGTGGCGCTGCCGATCGAGTTCGTCGAGCGCGACGGCGGCGACCAGCAGGAGGCGGAGCGCACCGCGGCCGAGCTGATCGGGCGGCCCTTCCCCATGGAGGGGAACCTCAACTGGCGCGGCCTGCTGGTCAGCGTGAAGGGCGAGCCGAAGTTCCTCGCGCTGTCGATCTCCCACCTGATCCTCGACGCCTGGTCGGTGCAGCACCTGCGGACGCAGTTCCGCGCGCTGATCGAGGACCCGGGCGCCACCGCCGAGCCGGGCCCGATCCCGCGCACGCTGGCGCTGAGCCAGCGCGGGCAGGAGTGGGCGGCCCGCCGGACGGGCGCAGAGCGCCACTGGCGCGGCGTGCTGGAGGACGGGCTCATGGACGAGCTGCCCACGCTGCCCTCGCGGGCCTACCGCAACCGCCTGGAGGCGACGCTCCACTCGCGGCGCATCGGCGGGCTGGCCCACGCGGCAGCCAAGCGCCTCGGCGTCACCGCGCCCGCCGTCGTGATGGCGCTGGTCGCGGCGGGCGTCGCCCGGCAGACCGGCGCCGACCGGGTCACGATGAGCCTGATGGCGTCCAACCGGTTCTCCGCCGGCAACCAGCGGGCGGTCGGCACGCTCAACCAGCTCGTCCCGGTCGTCCTGCCCGTCGACCAGGGCGCCACCCTCGCCGAGCACGTACGCGGGCTGCACTGGGCCGCCACCAAGGCCTACCGGCACGGCAGCTACGACATCGACCGCATGGCCGAGGTGGCCGCCGAGTACGGCAGGCCCGAGCACGGCTGCTGGTTCAACCACCTGCTGCGCTGCTGGTTCAACTACCTGCAGATCGACGACAGGATCGCCGACCCGGCCGACGACAGCCCCGCCGAGCTGGTGTGGACGCCGCTGGCCCAGCAGTACGGCCAGCCGTTCCGCGTCCGCGTACAGGTGCAGCACGGCAGAACTTCGCTGCTCATGCTCGCCGACCCGGACGTCGTCCCCGCCGACGGCATGCTCGACATCCTGCGCGGCGTGGGCCACGGGGTCCGGCTGGCCGCGAGCGAGCCGGAGACCGGGCTCAAGGAGCTGTGGAGCGGCAAGGAGCTCGACCCGTCCCTGTTCCCGCGCGAGGCCGACGGCCCGCCGCGCTAAGCCACTTCCGGGAGTTATGCCGTGGCACGGACCCTGTACCAGTGGTTCGCCGACAGCGTCGCCCGCCACGGTGACGCCGTGGCGCTGGAGGTGGCCGGCGACCGGCTCACCTACGCCGAGCTCGACGAGCTGGCCGGGCGGATCGCCGCCGACATCCGCGGCGACGCCCCCCGGGTCGGGCTGCGCGCCGACCGCACGGTGCTCGCCTATGCCGGTTACCTGGCGATCCAGCGGCTCGGGCGCACGGTCGTGCCGCTGAACCCGGCCGCGCCGCGGGCACGCAACGAGACCATCGCGCGCTCCGCCGGCCTCGCGCTCGCCACGCCCGCGCCCGCCGAACGGGCCGCGCCCGCGGGCGCCCAGGATCCGGACGGCCTCGCCTACATCCTGTTCACCTCAGGCTCCACCGGCGTGCCCAAGGGCGTGCCGCTGCGCCACAGCAGCCTGGACGCCTACCTGTCGTACGTGATCCCGCGCTACGAGCTGGGGCCCGGCTGCCGCGTGTCGCAGACCTTCGACCTGACCTTCGACCTTTCGGTCTTCGACATGTTCGCCACGTGGGGCAGCGGGGCGACGCTGGTCGTGCCGCTCAAGTACGACCTGCTCAAGCCGGTGACGTTCGTGACCAGGCACGAACTGACGCACTGGTTCTCGGTGCCGTCGGTGGTCTCGGTGGCGGCGCGGCTGCGCCGGCTGGGGACCGACGCGATGCCGTCGCTGCGCTGGAGCCTGTTCTGCGGGGAGCCGCTGACGCTGCAGCAGGCCGACGCGTGGCGGGTGGCCGCGCCGTTCAGCGTCCTGGAGAACCTGTACGGGCCCACCGAGCTGACCATCAGCTGCACCCAGTACCGCCTGCCCGCCGAGCGGGCCGACTGGCCGGAGCCGGCCAACGGGACGGTGCCGATCGGCGTGCCGTACCCGCACGTGGAGCACACGGTCATGGACGGCGAGCTGTGCCTGAAGGGCGTGCAGCGCTTCCCCGGCTACCTCGACCCGGCCGACGACGAAGGCCGCTTCGCCGGCGAGTGGTACCGCACGGGCGACCGGGTGGCCTGGGAGGACGGGCTGCTGGTGCACCACGGGCGGCTGGACCAGCAGGTCAAGATCGCGGGACATCGCGTGGAGCTCGGCGAGATCGAGGCGGCGCTGCGCCGGCAGCCGGGCGTGAGCGAGGCCGTCGTGCTGGCCCTGCCCGGCGCCGACGGCGAGCTGGTCCTGGAGGCCGCCTGCACGGGCGCGGGCGTCGACACCGCCACCCTGCTCAGGGGCGTCGCGCAGGTCCTGCCGCGCTACATGGTGCCGCGCGCGGTGACCGTGCTCGACGAGCTGCCGCTGAACGGCAACGGGAAGGTCGACCGGCGCGCCCTAGCCGATATGTACGGCCAGCGCCTCCCATAGCGAGCCGACCGTGGCGAACGTCTCCTCGTCCAGGATGTCGTCCGGCAGCGCGACCGCGTAGCCGTTCTCGATGTCGACGAGCAGCTGCACCACGCCCATCGAGTCGAGCCCGAGCCCGGCCAGCTCGTCGCGGGCCGAGAACGCGCCAGAATCGGCGTACGGCAGGTGCGGACGCAGGAGACGCTGAAAGTCAGCAGGTATTTCCAACATATGCCACCTCGCAATAAATCTGCCTACCACTAACCGTCCCCTATTCATAAGGGGGACCGCTAGTGGCAGCTTCTCGCTATCCCCTAGCGGCCACCGCGCACCCATTGTGGTAACCCCAGAGAAACCTAATTCTGAAAGCGTGAAGACTGCGAAGCTGTGCTGGGGTCAGCGCTACATGTGGCTGCGATTCCACCAGCTACCCCCTGCTCACCGCCACGAGACGCACGTCGTGCTCAGGCTGGGCGTGCACGAGGGCATCACGCTGGCCAACTGCCGGGCCACGCTCACGTACCTGGCCCGCCGGCACGAGGCGCTGCGCACGACCTTCCACCTCGACGGCGACGGCGACCCCTATCAGAAGGTCAACCCCCCTGGACCGGTCCGGGCGGTCGAGGTGAGCACCGAACGGGACGGCACCCCGTCGCCCGCCGAGGTGGTCGAGGACCTGTCGAGCCGCCCCTTCGACCTGGAGTCGGAGTGGCCGATCCGCGCCTGCGTGATCACCAGCGGCGGCGTGCCCAAGCAGATGGTCGTGGTGCTCAACCACCTGGCCGTCGACGTCTGGACGATCGGCGAGCTCAAGCGCGAGCTGCGCATGCAGCGCGCCGGCTTCGCCACCCGCCGCCCCGCCGCGATCCAGCCGGTCCGGCACCAGCCGGCCGACCTGGCGCGCTACGAGGCGTCGGCGGAGGCGGCCGTCACCGCCGCCGGCGCGGTCGCCCACTGGGAGAACGAGATCGCCCAGCTCCCCTACGACCTGTTCGCCGCCCGGCGCACCCGCCCGGAGGGCCCGCCGGCCCGCCACGCGACGCTCATCTCCCCCGCGCTCCTGCCCGCCTCCCGCGAACTGGCCGCCGCGCACCGGGTGTGGCCGTCCCTCATCCACCTGACCGCCTACACCGCGACCATGGCCGCCTACACCGGCAGCGACACCGTCGGGCACCTGTCGTTCGTCGGCAACCGCGACTCCCACCCCTTCGGTGACGTGCTCACCTGCATGTTCTCGCCGACGCTCGTGCGGGTGGACTGCTCGGGCGACCCCACGTTCGGCGAGCTGCTGGCGCGCGTCTCCGCCGCGTTCACGCTCGCCCGCGAGCACGCGTACCTGCCCTATGACGAGGTGGTCGAGCTGCTGTCCCGCGAGGGCTCGCGCCGCGCCCATCCGGTACGGCTGGCCTCGGAGTTCAACTTCATCAAGCAGGCCTCCCGCGAGTACAAGGGCACGCGGACCGCGTTCACCTCGAACCCGGTGCCCGAGGCGTGGGCGCACACCGGCACCGACACCTACGTGCGGGTGGACGAGTGGAAGGACGCGGTGGCGGTCTCACTGCACGCGGCCTCCACGGTCATGGACGGCGACGCGGTGGAGCGGTTCCTGCGCGGCTTCGAGGCCGTGCTGCTGGCCGCCCGCGACGACGGCCTCCGGCTCTCGGAAGCGGGCCGACTCACGGGCTTCACCCCTCCGGAAAGTGAAACGCCGGCGTGTGGGGGCGCGCGGCCGTACCTCGCGACCTCGGACGCCGACCCGGCGGCCGAGCAGGATCTCGCGGAGATCGTCCGGCAGGTGAACGGCCTGCCGAAGACGGACCTCACGCGCAGCTACACGCTCGCCGGCGGCCGCGCCCTGCGGATCCCGCGCGTGCTGGCAGAACTGGACGCCCAGGGCTGGACCGGACTCGACGTCTGCCGGCTCGCCGGCCCCACGCCGCTCCGGGCGCTGGCCCGACGGCTCGTCCCCCTTTCCACGCAAGATCGGAACAGACTCGGAGTGGTCACATCATGAGCGTTTCCAAGCACCACGAGCTGGTGGCGTCCGAGCAGGAGCTCCGCGACGTCGTCAACCGCGAGCTGGCCGGCACTGGCACCGGCTCCGACCTGGTCATCATGGGTGGCCACTTCATGCTCTTCGAGAACGAGGAGGGCAACCTGGTCTCGGGCATCATCGAGGAGCAGGACTCCGAGGTGATGAGGCGCCGCATCGCCGGCCGTGTCGGCATCTTCCCCGGCTACACCTGGCGGATGTCGGTGGACCTGTTGCGCGACCACCCCGAGGCCCGCCTGTTGCTGCTCATCAACGACTGGCAGTACGTCCCCCAGAACGGCCGGCCGGCCAGTGAGTTGCGCGCCGAGTACTACGAGGGCTTCAACCAGCTCCCCTCCTCCTACGAGAAGGAGCTGCGAAGTGCCGGCCTGTCCCCCGACAGCATGCTGCCCAGCAGGAAGCACCCGCTGGCCTTCCCCGAGACCTGGCTGAAGTACCGCTTCCAGAAGACCGCCGCCAAGCTCGTCAAGCAGGGCCGCCTGGAGAAGCGCTACCTGGAGTCGGGCGAGAGCAAGCCCGAGGTCTCCTTCCTCGACGACAACGGCAACTACCGCACGCTGATGAGCTGCGGCATCACCGGCTGCGCCGGCGAGATGACCGAGATGGTGGCCGAGGTCTACAACGCCGGCTACCGCACGCTGCTCGTCTACGCCCCCGGCGAGTGCCTGAACCCGGTCGAGACCGGCGTCGACATCGCCCTCAGCCTGTACGGCCTGCCCGGCATGACCGTCATCATCACCGACCCGGGCGGCAGCGGGGAAATGTCGGCCGACGAGATCTTCGGTGGACTCGTCACGGTGTGCACCATCAGGAGCTGATTCCGTGAACATCATCTACCTGGACAACTGCGCCACCACGCGCGTGGACGAGGAAGTCCTCGACGCGATGCTGCCCTACCTGCGCGAGGACTTCGGCAACCCGTCCTCCCCGCACGTCCTGGGCAAGCGCGCCCGCCGCGCGGTCGACCTGGCCGCCGCGTCGGTGGGCGAACTGCTCGGCGCCGACCCGAGCACGATCGTCTTCACCTCGGGCGCGACGGAGAGCAACAACGTCGCCCTGCTCGGCCTGTTCGAGCACGACGACCGGGCGCCGGTCAACGCGGTCTTCTGCCCGACCGACCACAAGTCCTCGCTGTCGATCGGCGGCGCACTGGCCGCCCGCGGCGTGGAGACCAGGACGATGGCGGTGCGCGAGGACGGCCAGGCCGACCTGGCCGACCTGCGCGCCAAGCTCGACGCCCACACCCGGGTGGCCACCGCGGCCTGGGTCAACAGCGAGATCGGCACCATCCAGCCGATCGCCCAGATGGCCGCACTCTGCCACGAGGCCGGCGCGCTGCTGCACGTGGACGGCGCGCAGGCGGCCGGCCGTATCCCGATCGACGTGAACGCGGAGGGCATCGACACCCTGTCGCTGTCCGCCCACAAGGTGCACGGCCCGAAGGGTGTGGGCGCGCTGTACGCGCGCCGCGAGGTCCGCCGCAGACTGCGCCCCGTCATGTACGGCGGCGGCCAGCACGAACTCCGCAGCGGCACCATCCCCACCCATCTGGTCGTCGGCCTGGGCGCGGCCTGCCGGCTCGCCCAGCGGCGCCTGAACGACAACTGGTCGGCCATCACGCGTCTTCGTGAGGTGGCACTGAAGGTGCTGTCGGACCGGGTGCCGGGATTCCGCTTCAACGGCGACCCCAACATCTCGGTGCCCCACGTGCTGAACGTGGTGCTGCCGGGGGTGCGGGGCGAGAGCCTGGTGGCCGGGTTGCACCGGGTGGCGTTGTCGACCGGGTCGGCGTGCAACTCCGACTCGCAGGAGCCGTCCTACGTCCTCACCGCGATCGGCGTCACGGCCGACGACGCCAACAGCTCTGTCCGTATCTGCCTTTCTCCCCAGCTTTCCGAGGAGGACCTGGTCACGGGGTTGGAACTCGTCTGCGAACGCGCCAGAGGCCTCGCCGAGGTCGTCACCGGCGCCTCCACCCACTACCGCTGACCCCCACCAGGAAACACCCGAAAGGCAACACCCCCGGAGGACAACACCCCGGAAGGGGCAACCCTCCGGAGGGCGGCACCCCGAAAGGACGGCACCCCGAAGGGACGACCCGGAGGGCGGCACCCCGGGAGTGCGGCACGCGCAGGAGTGCGGGCTTGGGGGTTGCACCCCCAAGGGACAACCCAACGGGGAGCACCCGGCGAGGGCAACCCGGCGGGGCGGCACGCGCGGCAAATGCGGGTCTTGGGGTTGCGACCCGGAAGGGACGGCCCGGAGGTGCCAGGGGTGCCGGAATGGGAAGGGCCCGACGGCCGGTGAGGGTCGTCGGGCCGGAAAGGAGGTGGGTCAGTGGCCGTTGGGGAGGAACTTGCGGGCGGCCTGGACGCCGGCCTGGAAGCGGCTGGTGGCGTCCAGGTCCCGCATGAGCGTGGCGATGTGCCGGCGGCAACTGCGCACGGACATGCCGAGCTTGCGGGCCACCACCTCATCGGTGTACCCCTTGGCCATCAGGGCGGCGATGGACTGCTGCAGGTCGTCGGCGACGTCGGCGTACCCGGCCTCGATGCCCTCCAGCGGCGTGGCCGTCTCCCAGAGGTGGTTGAACAGGTCCAGGAAGAACTGGGCCACCCCCTGGTTGTGCACCCGCGCCACGTTCGCCTCGCCGTCGGCCACGCCGAAGAGCACGACGAGCGAACGGTCGAAGACGATCGCCGAGCGCGGGATGTGGCTGACGGTGTAGACCGTGGCCCCCGCCTCGGTCAGCCGCTTCATCTTCATCCGGGTGGCGAGGTCGGCACGGTTGCGGTGCTGGCAGATGATCCGGACGGAGATGCCGCGCCCGAGCAGCGTCAGGTACGTCTGGGCGAGCTCGTCCCCGTCGATCCCGCTGGACTGCAACACCAGGACCTCGTCGCGGCAGGCGTCACCGGCCATCTTCAGGAAGCCGCGCACCTCCATGCTGCCCACCAGGTAGTCGATCGAGCCGCCGGGCGTGGCGCCGTCGCCGGCGTAGTCCTGGCGGAAGACGTCGATCCGCTCCCTGATCTGGTCGATCAGCTCCCGCCGCTGGTAGATCTCCCGCTCCACGTAGGACACGAGAGAGGCGGCGGCCACCTCGGGGTCGACGGGCAGGAACCGCTGGCCGCGCCCGTCGCCGGGGCGCAGCAGGCGGCTGCCGACGAGCTGGTCCACCGCCTCCCGCATCTCATGGATGCCGATGCCCAGGTCAGCCGCGGCCACCTCGACGGCCTCTATCGCCCCCTTTCGCGCCGCATATCGGTATACCGCCGACACGTGGTCCCCCTCGACCGGCGCCCGTCCCGTGAAGAACGCACTCGTCGTCATGATCTACCTCCCCTGTTCTGCGAACTGCTCGGCCACCGAGATCACGTACTGGCCGTACGCGGACTTCTCCAGTGCGACGCCGAGCCGGTGGCAGGCCTCGGCGTCGATGTATCCCATGCGCAGGGCGATCTCCTCGAGACAGGCGATCCGCACGCCCTGGCGCTGTTCCAGAAGCTGCACGTACTGCCCGGCCTGGAGCAGGGACTCGGGTGTCCCGGCGTCCAGCCAGGCGAAGCCGCGGCCGAGGTCGACCAGCGTGGCCTTGCCGCGCCGCAGGTAGTCGCGGTTGACGTCGGTGATCTCCAGCTCGCCGCGCGCGGACGGGGCGAGGTTCTTGGCGATGTCGACGACGTCGTTGTCGTAGAGGTACAGGCCCACGACCGCGCGATTGGACTTGGGTACGGCCGGCTTCTCCTCCAGGGAGAGCAGGCGGCCGTCGGGGGCGGTCTCGGCGATGCCGTACCGCTGGGGGTCGCTGACCGGGTAGCCGAACAGCACGCAGCCGTCCACGTCCTTGCACTCCTGGCGCAGCACGCCCTGGAAGTCGTAGCCGTGGAAGACGTTGTCGCCCAGGATCAGGGCCACGCTGTCGTCGCCGATGTGCTCGGCGCCGAGCACGAACGCCTCGGCGATGCCGTTGGGCTCGGGCTGTTCGGTGTAGTCGAGTCGCAGGCCGAACTGGGAGCCGTCGCCCAGCAGCCGGCGGATCTGCGGCAGGTCCTCCGGAGTGGAGATGACCAGGATCTCCCGGATGCCGGCCAGCATGAGCACCGACAGCGGGAAGTAGACGAGCGGCTTGTCGTTGACCGGCAGGAGTTGTTTGGAGACGGCCAGCGTGGTCGGCAGCAGCCTCGTGCCGCGCCCGCCGGCGAGGAGAATCCCCTTCATCGTGGTCCGCCTTTCGCTCGGTACCACTGGACGGTCGCGGCCAGCCCTTCGGCGAAGGGCACCTCGGGCCGGTAGCCCAGACCGCGGATCTTGGAGTCGTCGAGCGAGTAGCGCCGGTCGTGGCCGGGCCGGTCGGCGACGTGGTCGATCATGTCGGGGCCCGCGCCGCAGGCCCGCAGGAGCAGGTGGGTGAGCTCGCGGTTGGTCAGCTCGGTGCCGCCGCCGATGTTGTAGACCTCGCCGGGCGCGCCGTTCTCTGCGACGAGGAGGATGCCTCTGCAGTGGTCGTCCACGTGGACCCAGTCGCGTACGTTGCGGCCGTCGCCGTACAGGGGGACCTTCTTGCCGGCCAGGAGGTTGGTGACGAAGAGCGGGATGAGCTTCTCGGGGTACTGGCGTGGGCCGTAGTTGTTGCCGCAGCGGGTGATGCGTACGTCCAGGCCGTGGGTGCGGTGGTAGGCCAGGGCCATGAGGTCGGCGGCGGCCTTGGCGGCGGCGTAGGGCGAGTTGGGCTTCAGGGGGCAGGTCTCGTCCCAGGAGCCGGTGTCGATGGAGCCGTACACCTCGTCCGTAGATATCTGGATAAATCGGCCTACCCCGGCGTCCAGTGCGGCCCGCAGCAACGCGTCGGTGCCTGCCACGTTGGTCCTGACGAACTCCGCCGCGCCCGCGATCGAGCGGTCCACGTGGGTCTCGGCGGCGAAGTTCACCACCATGTCGTGGCCCGGGACCAGCTCGGCCAGCAGCCCGGTGTCGCACACGTCGCCCTTGACGAAGCGCACCCTCGGGCCGGCCGGCACGTTGGCCGGGTCACCGGCGTAGGTGAGCTTGTCCAGCACGGTGACCCGCCCGGCCGGACGGCCGAGCAGGTGCCTGACGTACGCGGATCCGATGAAGCCGGCCGCGCCGGTGACGAGGATGCGCATGGCGATCAGGTCCCCGCTCTCGTCCGCCGGCTGAAGAGAATGAGCGCGGCGCCCAGCAGCAGCGCGGCCATCGCGGCCAGCACCGCCAGTTCGGGGAGCACCGCGAGCAGGCCGGTGCCCGGCCGCGACAGCGCGAGCAGCGCGTCCATGCCCCACGCGTGCGGGAAGAAGTGGCCGATCGTGTTGAGCGTCTCGCCCGCCGCCTCGCGCGGCCACAGGCAACCGCCCAGCATGCCGAGCACGACACCGAGCGACGGGCCGATGGCCGGGGCCTGGTCGGGGTTGTTCAGCAGTGTGCCGACCAGGATCGCCGCCGCCGTCGCCACCAGCGCGAACACGCCAACCACGGCGGCCACGCCCAGCGGGTCGCCCCACCGCACGCCGAAGGCCAGCGAGCTGACCACCACGATGAGCACGGCCTGCGCGATCGCGACCGCGAAGCGGCTCAGCGCCTCGCCCATGAGTACGGCTCCGCGCCGCACCGGGGCGGTCAGCGCCCGCTGGAGCATGCCGAGGCGGCGGCTCTCGACCATGGCGGCGGCCACGGCCATGGAGTTGATGAACGTGAACAGGAGCAGGTTGGCGGGGGCGGTGTAGGCGAAGCCGCGGGGTTCGCCGCCGGGCGACTCGGTGTCGACGACGGTGACGCGGCCGGTCTGCGACTGCGCCTGCCGTACCAGGAGGGCGGCTTCTTGGGGTGTGGCGCCCGCGCGCTCGGCGGCGGCCGAGGCGGCGAGGACACCCGAGACGCGGCCGACGGCGACCTCGACGGCGGCGCGCGCGGCCACGCCGCTGCCGTTGTTCTCGGTCGCGACGAGGTCGAGGCGGGACGAACCGGGGGTGACCACCAGACCGGCGGCCAGCGAGCCCTCGCGCACGCCCGACTCCAGCTCGGACTTGGCGGCCACGGGCGTGATCTCCAGGTCGGGGTGTCGTCGCAGCTCGGCCAGCACCGCGGCGGTTACGGCGTCGCCGCCGGGCGCGACGACGCCGACGGGCAGCCGCTCGCCCACGGTGCCGCCGCCCAGCGCCATGCCGACGAAGATGATCGAGACGAACGGCATGACCGCCATGAAGAACAGGCCGGTCCTGTCGCGGGTGTGTCGGCGCAGGTTGGCCAGCACGAGCGCCAGCACGGGACGGGGCCTCATCCCAGTAGTCCCTTCTTGAGTCCCACGGCGGCCAGGCCGCCCGCGGTCAGCGCGATCGCACACAGGACGCCGATCGGCAGCGCCACACTGGCCAGCCCGTCACCGGAGCCGGCCAGGCCGACCAGCGCGTGCGAGGTCCAGCCGTTGGGCGTGAACAGGGCGACGACCTGCAGGGCGTCGGGCAGGTTGGGGATCGGCACCAGGCTGCCGCCGAAGAACGCGGCCACGAACGAGACCGCCATGATCACACCGTCGGCCTGCGCGTCGGTCTTGACCCGGCTGGCGACCAGCATGGTGATCGCGGCGGCGGCCAGCACGTGCGCGCACAGGACCGCGAAGACGGCCACCGGGTCGCCCCAGGTGGTGCCGAAGATCAGTGTCGAGGAGGCCCAGGTCACGCAGACGCCGAAGAGAGCGAGCCCGAAGCCCACGATCGCCTTGCCGGCGACCGGCACCCAGGGGGCCAGCGGCCCGGCGCGCATCCGGTTGAGCGTGCCCAGCTTGCGCTCGGTGAGCAGGCTGCGGAAGGAGGCGCCCACTACGAAGAAGGCGAACAGCGCGGCCATGCCGGCGCCGTAGTAGACGGAAAGGTCCACCTTGCCGCCGGCGAGGGGGTCGCTCACCACGCTGAGCGGTTCCGCCGGGCCCGCGGCGAACCGCTCCGTCAGCGCCCGGGACTCCACCATCACCGCGATCCGCTCCACCAGCGACCTTGCCACCACTCCGGCCAGCGGCGACTCGGGCGTGGTGAGCACGGAGACCTGTCCCGAGCCGCCCGCGCCGACCGTGCGGCTGAAGTCGCGGCCGAACACGATCGCCGCGCCGACGCCGCCGTCGTCCACGGCCCGCCGCGCCGCCTGCTCGCTCGGCAGGTCGCGCAGCGTGAGCACGCCCTTGAACTGCTCCGCCGCCGCGATCTCGCGCCGCACGTCCGCGGGCAGCCGGCCGCCGTCGAGGTCCACGACGCCGACGGTCGCGCGCAGCGGCGGGTCGTCGCCGCCGAGCGCCAGTCCGAACAACGTGGCCAGCGCCACCGGCACGATGACCGCGATGATCAGCGCGGTGCCGTCCCGCAGCCGCGTACGCAGCTCCAGGGCGCTCACTGTCAGCAGGGGTCGCATCATCCTCAGTCCCTGAGCGTGCTGCCGGTCAGATGGAGGAAGGTCGCCTCCAGGTCGGGTTCGATGACCTCGGTGGCGGTGACGGTGGCGTAGCCCTCCACGGCGGTGATGAGCGCGGGAAGCAGGTACCTGCCGCCCTCGGCCAGCAGCCGCACCGAGCTGTCGCCGGTCCTGGCCGCCTCCAGCACGCCCTCGACGGTACGGAGCTTCGCGAACGCGGCGTCCACGTCGCCGTCGAGCACCAGCTCGATCTTGTCGGCGCTGCCGACCATGGCCACGAGCTCCTGCCGGGTGCCTTCGGCGACGATCTGGCCGTGGTCGATGATGGCCACGCGGTCGCAGACCCGCTCGACCTCCTCCATGTAGTGGGAGGTGTAGAGCAGCGCCATGCCCTCGGCGACCAGGTGCTCGACGCCGTCCAGGATGGCCTTGCGGCTCTGCGGGTCGACGCCGACGGTGGGCTCGTCGAGTATGAGGATCTCGGGGCGGTGCAGGAGGGCGGCGCCGATGTTGATGCGCCGCTTCATCCCGCCGGAGTAGGTGTCGAGCTTGCCGTCGGCGCGGTCGGTGAGGCCGACCAGTTCCAGCACCTCGTTCACGCGCCCGGCCAGCCGCTTGCGCGGCAGGCCGAACAGGCGGCCGAAGAAGCGCAGGTTCTCCCGGCCGGTCAGCTCGGGGTAGAGGGCGATCTCCTGTGGCACGTAGCCGATCTTGGCCTTGGCCCGCAGCGGCTCCGCGCCGAGGTCGACGCCGCCGACCGTGACGCTCCCGGAGTCGGGGCGCAGCAGGCCGACCAGCATGGAGATGGTCGTGGTCTTGCCCGCGCCGTTCGGGCCGAGCA
The DNA here is from genome assembly GCF_042740095.1 of Nonomuraea sp. NPDC059023. Taxonomy (NCBI): domain Bacteria; kingdom Bacillati; phylum Actinomycetota; class Actinomycetes; order Streptosporangiales; family Streptosporangiaceae; genus Nonomuraea; species Nonomuraea sp. NPDC059023. The sequence continues at coordinate 166,873 of NZ_JBHYIO010000015.1, forward strand.
GCCCGTACGCCTGGCCGGGCGCGATGGAGAAGCCGACGTCCCGTACGGCGACGACGTCGCCGTATCGCTTGCTCAGGCCGTGGCAGGACAGGGTCGCGCTCACGGGTTCCACCCCTTAGCGTCCACGGGCTCGCCCTTGTCGGCGCGGTTGCCCCAGATGGTCTGCCGGTCGAGATCGCAGCCGAGCTGGTAGTCGAGCGGGCTGTTGCCGCTGACGCGGTTCCACAGGATGTGGTTGTCCAGGGCGTCGTCGCCGCCCCAGTCCTTGGAGGAGCCGACGGTGAAGGCGGCGCCCATGACCGACTCCCCGCTCGGGTGGTTGCCGTGGATGCGGTTGTCCACCACGCTCACCCGGTGGGTGCCGATCAGCGCCAGGCCCACGCCGGAGATCGGCGGCCCGGCCGCGCCGAGCCCGTCGGGCTGGATGCCGGCCGCCAGGTTGTTGCCGAACAGCTCGTTGCCCGCCACCAGGCAGTCGCGGACGCCGCCCTCGGGCTCGCCCTCGTAGATCTGGTTGAGGAGCATGATGCCGATCGCGTTCTCGTGGCAGGAGTTGCGCAGCACCCGCGTGCGCGAGGAGTTGTCGACGAAGATGCCGAACGCGTTGCGGACGACCTCGTTGCCGGTGACCTCGCCGCCGGCGTCCGGGCAGAAGCTCAGCGCGATGCCGCCGTACTGGGTGCCGTAGGCGCGGCACGCCACGACCTCGCACCCGCTCGACTCGCGCAGGTAGACGCCCCACACGGCGTTGTCGGCGGCCTCCACCTCGCGCACCGCGACGCCGGCGACCGTGTGGGCGTAGACGCCCGCGCCGGTGAAGCCGCGCACGGTCAGGCCGGAGATCTTCACGCGGGCGACGCCGTTGGCGCTGATGCCGCTCAGCACGCTCGCGTCGGCGTCGTGCAGCTTGGGGATGTCGGGCAGCACGTCGCCGCCCGGGACCAGGACCGTCCTGCCCATACCGGCGCCGCGCAGCGTGACGTCGTCGTGCCTGATCCAGACGGTCTCCTCGTAGACGCCTTCCTCCAGGAGGATCTCGGCGCCGGGGCCCGACTCGTCGAGCGCGCGCTGGATGGACTCGCCCGGCTTGACCACGTGCATCAGTGGGTTCCCTTCCGACGGACGTAAACGATCGCGAGGGAGACGAACAGGCCGGAGCCGTGGCCCCAGCGGGCGGCGCCGGTGACGCGGCCCGCGTGGGGCGGGAGCCGTACGAGGGCGGCCTTCTCGCTGGCGCCGCCGACGGTGAAGACCGCGCGTCCGGGCAGGTCGAGACCGGTGGAGGCGATCAGCTCCGCGGCGGCCTCGTCGAGCAGGCAGCCGGCCCAGCCGGACGGCCGCTCGCCGGTCTCCTGGAAGTCGTGCCAGCTGAAACCGGGCGGACGCCCGCCCACGGCCTTGATGAAGCTCTCCTTGACCGAGAAGGTCGGCCCGCCGCCGCCCATGACGCGGTCGAACGTCTCGCCGCCGCGCCGGGCGGCCGTGGCGAGCCGGTCGGCGGCGACGATGTCGACCCCAAGGAGGACGGCGGGCATGCTCATGCCAGCGCCCCCGCGCAGCGCCCGGCGAAGCCTTCCAGAGCCGCGGTGTACTCGTCGCCGCGCTCGATCATCGGGATGTGGCCGCTGTCCTCGACGACCACGATCTCGACCGGGTAGTCCGCCAGCACGTCCAGCCACGGGTCGACCGGCGTCATGCGGTCGTGGCGGCCCCAGATGTAGATCGACGGGCAGGCCACCCGGTCGAGGGCGGGCTTGACCTGGTAGGTACGGGTGGCCTTGAGGCTGCGGGCCATGCTGACCATCGACTCGGGCCGGCGCAGCATCTCGCCGACCTCGTCCTTGCGCTCGTCGGAGAAGGCCCGCGAGCGGTCGTGGAAGAGCGCGGCCAGCATGCGGTCGCCGAACTCCTGGCCGAAGGGCTGCACGCTGCCGCGCCGGTCGAAGCTGAGGCCGACGTCCGGGTCGGGGGTCAGGCCGGGGGCGCCGCTGACCACGATGCCGCGTACCCGCTCGGGGTGGCGTCCGGCCAGGTCGATGGCGACCAGCCCGCCGAGCGAGTTGGCGCAGACGATCACCTCGCCGGCGCCCGCCTCGTCACAGGCCGCCAGGAAGGAGTCGCCGAGCCGCTCGATCGAGCCCGCCACCCGGCGGTCCAGCGCGCAGATGGCCTCGTGGGTACGGAGCACCGGCCAGCCCTGCTCTTCCAGGCGGCGGTAGGGGTGCTCCCAGATCCAGCCGCCGGCGAACAACGCGGACATGAAGACGACGGCCGGCCTGGACCCGCCGTCCAGCCGGTGCTCGGTCGTGAAGTCGGTCATCGGGGCTCCGTTCACAGAAAGGGTTCACAGAGGGGGGTTCACAGCAGGGTGGCGTCGTCGGGGATCCATCCGCAGCCGCAGGTCGTACCGGTGCCGACCGGTACGACCGACTCGCAGCTCGGGCAGCGTGCGTACTCCCGCGACTTGGCGGGGACCCAGATGCTCGTGTGGACGCGGGTGCACAGACCGCTCTTGAAGAAGCGGCGCATGGCCCGCTGGTGCGGCCTGGCGTGCACGGCGCGTACCGATTCCGGCCGGTCGAAGGCGCTCAGCGTGTACTTGCGGTTGCCGACGTCGACGGTGGTCACGCCGAGGAACCCGCGTGAGGCGCGCAGCGACTTGACGATCTCCACGCTGAGCAGGTCCACGTCGGCCGCCTCCGCGGCGTCGCGGATCTCCAGCCAGGTCAGGGAGAAGGCGCCGGGCCGGTCGGTACGCCCGCTCGACGCCCGCGCGCTCACCCCGAACTCGCGCACGTCATCGGCCTCCGGCACGAACCGCGCCGAGTAGCCGAGCGCCTCGGCCAGCGCCAGCCGGTCGAAGATCCGCCGCACCTGCCCGTCGGCCGTCACCAGGTCGGTGCCGGACACGCGGGCGGCGCCGCCGGTCGCGGGCATGCCCAGGTAGGCGGCGCGGTGGTCGGCGGTGAGCGTCCAGGAGACGGTCACGCCGTCCTCGTCGCCGGTCACCCGACCGACCTCGAAGCGCAGTCCCTTGAAACTCTCCATCAGGGCGGCGGCGTGCGCGGCCAGTTCCTCGCCGCTCAGCGGCCCGCCGGAATCGGGGTCCTCGTAGCGGGTGACGCAACCGGCCACCATGGCCGCGTCCTCGCGCCGCCACGCGTCCAGGTGCTCCTCGGCGATCTTCCTCGCGTCCATCTCAGTCGTCCTCCGGAAGCCGCGCGGCCGCGACCGCGACCGCGAGCGCGTGGCCGTCGGTGTGGCTGAGCGAGATGCGGATCCGCTCCCCCGACCTCGCCCGCGCGGTCAACTCCCCGCTCAGCTGTACGGCCGGCGGATGCCCGTCCAGGCAGGCCGCCGACTGCTCGCACACGGGCGTGGGCCGGGGCAGCACCTCGACCGAGCCCAGGAGCTCGGCGGTCGGCGGCAGGTCCAGCAGCCGCAGGACCGCGTACTTGCCCGCGAGCCGCCCTGCCCAGTGCTGCAGCGTCCGGCCGGCGCCCGACCTGACCCGTTCCGCCGGGGTGTAGACGGCTTCCAGCGCCATCGCCCCGAGCAGGTCCTGCGGCCTGGTGAAGTCGCCGAACCGGACGAGCGCGCTGCCCCACCGGTTCACGCCGCCACCTCCCTGGCCAGCCGGCGCAGTGTGCTGGGCTCGGCCATGCTGAGGCAGCGGGCGCCGGAGCGGCGCGAGAGCCCGGCCAGCACCTTGCTGTCGCCGACCTCGACGCTCGGGCCGAGCGCGTCGACCACGGCCACGGTGCGCGTCCACAGGACCCGCCCGGTGAGCTGGCCGACCAGCGCCCGCCTGATGACGTCCAGGTCGATGGTGGGTTCGGCGGTGACGTTGGGCACCACCGGCACGAACGGCGGGCGCATCGCGGCCGCCTCGACCGCGGCGCTCCACTCGGGCACGGCGGGGTCCATGAGCGGCGAGTGGAAGGCGTTGCCCACCGACAGCTCCACGATCTTGCTGGCCGAGGTGGCCAGCTTGGCCAGGCGGTCGAGCGCGCCCATCGCGCCGGAGACCACCACGTGGCCGGGCGCGTTCTCCAGCCCGACGACGAGCGGCTCGTCCGGGCCCGCCGCCCAGCCGACCATCTCCTCGACCTGCTCGACCTCAAGGCCCATCACCGCGTGCATGCCGCCGATGACGTTCACCCGCGACATCAGCCGGGCCCGCAGCTCCACGAGCCGGGCGGTCTCGGCCAGGTCCAGGACGCCGGCGGCGTAGAGCGCGCTCAGCTCGCCGACGCTGTGCCCGGCGACCACGTGCGGCTGGAATCCCTCGTCCTCCAGTACGGCGTGCGTGGCCAGGTTGCAGGCGGTGACGGCGATCTGGGCGTGCTCGGTGGAGACCAGCCGGTCCAGCGGCCCGCGCGTGCAGATGGGCGAGATCGGCCGGGACAGCCGCTCGTCGAACTCGTCGAGCACTCTCCTGGCCACCGGGTTGCGCCGCAGCCACGCGCCCATGCCGACGCGGACCGTGCCCTGCCCGGGGAAGAGGTAGCCGACCATGATCTGCTCCTTAGAGGCGGCGCCGGGGCCGCCGCTCCGGCTCTGCGGGCTGCTCCGTGCCGAGGAAGCCCAGCAGGAGTTTGCTGACCGTTTCTGGGGCGTCGAGCGGGATGTAGTGGCCGGCGTCCTCGACGCGCTCGTAGCGCCAGGGGCCCTTGACGAACTTGCCGGAGTTGGCCATGCCCTCCTCCAGCAGCGCCTTGTCCTCGGTGGACCAGATGCCGAGCGTGGGGGCGTAGATGGGCGGGAAGGGCCGCTGGTGACGCAGTTCGGCCTCGGGCGAGCGGTTGGCGCGGTACCAGTTCAGGCCCGCGGTCAGCGCGCCCGGCCTGGACATGTCGCGCAGGTGCCGGTCGTAGTCGCCCTCGCGGCCCATGATCTCTTTCCACAGCCGCCAGCCGTTGCGCTTGAGCAGTTCCTCGGCGGCCGGCGACTGGTAGAAGAGCATGTACCAGGAGGCAGCGCGCTGCTCCAGCGTCGGGTAGGAGAAGACGCCCGGGTGCCCGACCGACAGCACCGCCAGGTGGTCGATGCGGCGCGGCATCAGGAACGCGTACATCCAGGCGATCGCCGCGCCCCAGTCGTGGCCGACCACGTGCGGACGCTTGATGCCGAGCTGGATGGTCATGGCGACGATGTCGTTGACGATCGTCTGCATCGTGTAGGCCTCGATCTCCTGCGGTTTGCTGGAGTCCCCGAAGCCCCGCAGGTCCGGCGCGATCACCCGGAAGCCGCCCTCGACGAGCGCGGGGATCTGGTGCCGCCACAGGTAGGAGGAGTCGGGGAAGCCGTGCAGCAGGATGACGGTCTCGCCCTCTCCCTCGTCCACGTAGGCGAGGTCCACGTCGTTGACGTGGATGATCTTCTTCTCGGTCATGCCGACTCCCTGAACAACCGCTCGGCGAAGAACTCGCTGAAACCGAACTCGGGCACTTCCTCGGGGGCGACCATGTTGAGCAACCCGGTCACCTGCGCGGCGAAGTTCTTCGCCATCAGCTTGCGGACCCTGCGCCGCCGCTCGACGGCGGCCGGGCCGAACTCCACGTGCAGCCGGCTGATGATCTGGGCGCCGAAGTCCAGGCGCGACAGCCGGAACTCGCGTTCCTTCACGTACGGCTCGAAGACCGGCGGCGACCAGTCGTCGGAGTCCAGGAGGATCTCGCACACGGTCCTGGAGTCCCGCATGGCACACGACAGGCCGGTGCCGAGCACGGTGTCGGCGTTGCCCGCCTCGTCGCCGATCAGCACGACGCCCTCGGTCAGCGGCGGGCCCTCCGGCACGCTGGAGACCGATGGCCACACCGACAGCGGGCCCGCCTGACGCGACTCCACGACGGCACGGCCACGGTCGGGCAGGCACTCCAGCTCGAAGGCCTTGAGGAAACGTTCCATGGCGCCGGGGCCCCGGTACTTGCGGCTGTCCTTGGTGCCGAAGTTGAGGTAGAGGCGGGCGCGGCCGTACCCCTGGGGGAAGACCATGAACATGACGTCGCCCTCGGTGCCCATCGCCTGGACGTCGGCGGGCCAGTCGTCGAGGCCCTCGACCATCACCCCGCCGCCCCAGTGGTGCATGTGGTTGCTCATGGTGATGCCGACCTGGCGGCCGACGGTGCAACCGCGGCCGGTGGCGCCGAGCACGATCCTGGGCCGGATCTCCTCGCGGCGGCCCTCGGAGTTCGTGTAGGTGACCGACGGGCGGGGGCCGGCGGTCACCTCGATCTTGGCCGCGTCCATGATCAGCGTGGCGCCGCTGTCGGCGGCCTGGGCCGCCATGAGCTCGCAGACCTGGTGGTGCGGGAACGAGTACGGCCCGCCGATCCCCGGGATGAACCTGGTCATGTCCACGGCCTCGACCTCATGCGGGTCGACCGCCTCGTCCCAGGTCATCCACTCGCGGATCTCCCAGGCGCCGCCCGCCCCGAAGCAGTCGTAGACGCCCAGGCGCTGGGCCTCCCTGATGCCCCACGGGGCCAGCCACTCGCCGCGGACCAGGTCGTTGTAGCTCTCCTGCTTCTCCAGCAGCACGACGGAGAGCCCTCCGGCGGCCAGCTTGCACGCCGCCGACGCTCCCGCGATGCCACCGCCGACGATGACGACGTCGGTCATGACTCCCACCTCTCCCAAAACGTGCGTTCCTTGGCGCTGACGCGATCGGCCGGGCGGAAGTCGGTGCCCACCGTGTAGGCGACCGGGATCATGCACACCTGCGTGACGCCGGACGGGATGCCGAGCAGCTCGCCGACCGGCCCTTCGTGGGCCACGTGCAGGCAGGTGATCGTGCTGCCGAGCCCTCTGCTGCGCAGCGCGAGCTGGAAGGACCAGATGGCGGGGAAGATCGACCCGTAGAAGATGCTGGCCCGCATGGACCCGTGGGTGGAGCGGTGGCCGGGGTCGTCGTCCTCTTTGGTCGCCATCCGCCTGCGCCACGCCTCGTCGATGGCCGAGATGTCCGGCGGCCGCCCCAGCACGCAGGGGATGACCAGGACCGGTACCCGGGCGATCGCCTCGGCCAGCGCCTGCGCCGATTCGTAGTTCTTGCGCGCCTGCCGGTCGGTACGCCGCCGGCCGGCGTTGGTCCACATGTCCATGCGGTGGAACTGCCACGACAGCGAGGTCAGCTCGGCGATGCGGGCCTTGACGCCGTCGTCGGTGACGACCATCCACCGCCAGTTCTGGTGGTTGTTGGCGCTGGGGGCCTGGATGGCGATCTCCAGCGCCTCCTCGACCACCTCGCGCGGCACCGGCCGGTCGAGGTCCAGGCGGCGGCGTACCGACCGGGTCGTGGTCAGCAGGCGGTCGGTCTCGGTCACGTCGAACGGCAGGCCGGCCATGATCTCCACCGGGGCGGTCATATCGCCCCCAGGAGCACCGCGCCGCGTACCGATCCCGGCGACTCCGACAACACCAGCGCCTGCGCGACCGGCGCACCGAGCTCCGGCTCGGTCACGAACCCGCCCTGCTCCTCCGGGGTGCCCGCGTGCGCCGGGGCGATCCCGTCGCGGACCGCCAGGGCGCCGAGCGCGAGGTTGAGCGCGCCCGAGGCCGCCTGGCAGTCGCCGGCCAGCCCGATGCTCGTGGTCAGCGCCGCGTGCGGCAGCGCCGCACGCACCGCCGCCGCCTCACCGGCGCCACCGGTGCCCAGCACGAGCGCGGGTTCCGTGCCACGCAGCCGCTCCAGACCGCGGGTGAGCGCGGGCTCGGCGCCGTGCAACCGGTCGATGCCCCGGGTGAGCTCGTGGCCGTCCGGTAGGTGGCTGGTGCCGAGGATCTTGGCGTACGGCGTGCCGTCCCGCCCGGCGCAGTGGTCGGCGGACTCGACCACGAAGGCCACCGCCCCCGACCCCTTGACCGGCTCGCCGGGCGGCCGGGCCGTACCGTGGACGGCCTCGTCGGCGGCGACCACCAGCACGACCTCCGCCTTGCCCGCCCTGATCATCTCGACCGCGCAGTCCAGCGCGATCGAGGCGGAGGCGGCGCCGTTGCAGATCGTGGTGGTCGGCCCGCGCAGCCCGAGCGTCTGGCAGACCGCGCCTCCGGTGGCGTTGAGCACCACGTTGGAGAAGCTCAGCACGGCCGGCTTGTTGGGGTTGAGCGCGATGCTCTCGTCGAAGCCGCCGGTGCTCTCCGCCGATCCGGCGCCGGTCGCGAAGACCAGGCCGACGTCGTCGAGCTCCTTCCTGGGCAGTTTGAGTCCTGAGTCCTCCCAGGCCAGCCGGGAGGCGGCGATGGCCATGCGGGAGAGCTGGTTCATGTGCCGCCACAGCGAGCGCGGCGCGAACGTGCGGCCTTCGAGCGTCGGCGCCTCGCCCGTGGCCTCGCGACCGGCCAGGACGGCGGCGCTGAGCTCGGCGATGCCGGTGGCGGCGCCGACGGCGGGGCCGAGGCCGGTGATGACGGCCTCGCGGTGCGGGAACTCCTCGTACTCGCGTGGCGGCTGGGGGGTGGTCAGCACCAGCGAGACGTTGTTGCCGCCGAAGGCGTAGTTGTTGGAGACGACGGTGTCGATGGGCATCGGCCTGGCCTTGTTGGGCACGAAGTCCAGGTCGCGCGGCTCGGCGTCGTCGTCGAAGCCGATCGTGGGCGGCGCGACGCCGTGGCGCAGCGCCAGCACGCTCGCCACCGCCTCGACGGCTCCGGCGGCGCCGAGGGTGTGGCCGACGTAGGACTTGATGCTGCTGGTCGGGACCTGTCCGGCGCGCTCGCCGAACACGACCCGCATGACCTTGGCCTCCATGGCGTCGTTGGCGGGAGTGCCGGTGCCGTGGCCGCTGACGTAACCCACGTCGGCGGTGGTGAGGCCGGCGTCGGCCAGGGCCCGCCGGACGGCGCTGGCGCCGCCCCGGCCGGTGGGGTCGGGGGCGGTCGCGTGGTAGGCGTCGGCCGACAGCCCGTAGCCGGCGACCTCGGCCAGCGGCGTCGCGCCCCTGGCCAGGGCCAGGTCGAGCGGCTCCAGCAGGAGGAAGGCGGCGCCCTCGCCCAGGTTGAGGCCGTCGGAGTGGCTGTAGGGGCGGCAGGGTCCCGTGCTGAGGGCCTGGAGGCCGGCGAAGCCCGCGTACGTGCCGAAGAGCAGCGGGTCGACGCCGCCCGCGAGCACGATGTCGGCCTCGCCGGTGAGGATCTTGTCCTTGGCGAGGCCGACGGCGTTGCCGCCGGCCGCGCACGCCGTCGAGACGAGGATGCGGGGGCCGCCCAGGCCGAGGCGCTCGGCGACCACATCCTGGGTGCGGTGCATGGGCTGGTAGAGCCCGGCCGCGTCGGGGGTGGCCTGGCACTTGCCGAGGATGATCCCGAACCGGTCCTGGTCGAACCCGCTCAGACCCGCCTGCTCGACCGCCTGCCTGGCGGCGATGAGCGCCAGCTGGGCGGTGCGGTCCAGGTCGGCGTCGGAGCCGGTGAGCTGACTGGTGATCCACGCGTCCGGGACCTGGCCGGCGTACCTGGCCTCGAACACCGCGTAAGCCTCGTCCTCGACCGGGGCGAGACCGCCCTGGCCGGCGAGGAGCCGCTGCCAGAACTCGGCCGGGTCGCGCCCGGCGGCGCAGATGATCCCCAGACCGGTGACGACGATGGGCCGCAGCGCCATTGCCTTCTCCTTCAGATGATCGGGATGCTCCAGCTCTTGGGCACGATGTACGGGCTGGTGAGCGTGGTGACCTCGGAACCGGCGACGGTGAACTCCAGACCGGCGGCGGCCAGGTCGGCGTCCACCCTGACCAGGCCGAGCGTCGTGCCCAGGCCGACGCTGTGCACGGCGTGCACGACCTCGCCGACGTCCTCGCCGCCCGCGTACACGCGGGTGCCGGGGGTCGGCACGCCCTCGCCGCCGACGAAGCCGACGGTGCGGCGGCCGGTGCCGGACTCGAACGCCTCGAGGACGGCGTCCTTGCCGACGAACGCGTCCTTGGTGACGTCGACCAGCCAGTTGGCGCCGATCTCGATCACGTTCGCGCCGCCGGTGACCTCGTGGCGGGGGATCGGCTGGCGTACCTCCAGCATGGCCAGCTCCAGGGCGTCCTGGCCGGCGGCCTGGGCGTGCTCCAGCGACCGGGTCCACAGCTCGCCCACGGCGGCCTTGGGCACGAGCATCTGGTAGCCGTACTCGCCGGTGAAGCCGGTGCGGGCGAAGATGATCTCGGAATCGTTCCAGGTGGTGTCGACGACCGACTCGAACGGCAGCGCCGCCAGCTCGCCGTCGATCAGGCGGCCGACGACGCCCCAGGCGTACGGGCCCTCCAGGCCGAGGACGGTCAGGTCGTCGCGCTCGGTGATCTCGACGCCTTCGTCGTTGTGGGTGCGCAGGTGCTCAAGCAGCCGCGCGCCGGCGCCCGCCGAGCTCTCCAGCAGGATGCCGTCCTCCCGGCCGAAGGCCAGGACCTGGTCGACGACCTGCCCGGACTCGTCCAGGACCAGGCTCATCATGCAGCGCTCGGAGGTGAGGTACTCCACGTCGCGGGCGAGCACCCGCTGCGCGAAGTCGATCGCCTCGGCCCCGGTGACCTCGATCAGCAGGTGGGCGCTCAGGTCGAGGATCGCGGCGCGCTCCCTCAGCACCTTGTACTCGGCCGACAGCGCGTCGGGCGCGGCGGAGAAGCGCCGCGGCAGGGAGGCGTCGCCCACGTCGCCGTAGACGGTGTCCTCCGGATGAAGGTTCGCGAGGACGCTAGCCATTCTTCACACCTTTCGGGTCAGCGATCGTGAGGTTTCCTTCGGCGGCGATCTGGCCGTCGACCCGGGCCGAGACCTTGTACTCGGCGAAGCCCCTGCCGCCCGCGGTCCGCTCGGCGCTCAGCACGAGCTGGTCGCCGGGCACCACGGGACGGCGGAAGCGCATCGACCTGACTCCGGCCAGGTAACTGATCTCGCTCGCGCCGGCCAGCGCGAAGACCACGCCGGCGAGCTGGGCCAGCGACTCGATGATCACGATGCCGGGCAGGACGGCCTCGTTCGGGAAGTGGCCCTGGAACCACAGCTCGGTGCCGGCGACGTTCTTGGTGGCGCTGCCCTTGACGCCCGGCTCGACCCGGGTGACCCGGTCGAGCAGGAGCATGGGCCAGCGGTGCGGGAGCACCGCCCGGATCTGGTCGTGGCCGAGGCCGGTCAGGACCGGCGGCGCCGTCGTCGCGGTCATGACGCCCGCAGCGCGGGGTTGACCTCGTCGGCCAGGCGGGAGACCGACCCGAAGACGGCCATCTCGCTGTCGTACAGCGCAACGCCGAACTCGGCCTCGATGGCCACGTAGAGCTCCAGCACATCCAGGCTGTCGAGCTCCAGGCCGCGGCCGAACAGCGGCTGGTCGTCGGTGATCCAGTCGGGCTCGATCTCCAGGTCGAGCCGGGAGACGATCATCTTCTTGATCTGGGTGCAGGTCTGCTGGCGCTCGGCGGCCTTCGCGCGAAGCTCGTCGATGGTCATCTGTCCTCCTAGTAGTGACCGGGGTCAGCCGAGGCCGCCGCCGTGGGCGACGATCACGGAGCCGGAGATGTACGACGCCTTGTCCGAGGCGAGGAAGCTGACGATCGACGCGATCTCCTCCGGGCGGCCCATGCGGCCCAGGCGGATGCGCGACTCGTACTGCTTCCTGATGTCCGTGGGCACCTTGCGGGTCATGTCGGTGGACACGAAGCCGGGGGCGACCACGTTGGCCCTGATCCCGTGGGGTGCGGCCTCGTTCGACAGGGCCGAGGTGAAGGCGATGATCGCGCCCTTCGATGCCACGTAGTTGGTCTGGCCGGGGAAGCCTCCGTCGAGCCCGCTCGTGGAGGAGATGGTCACGATGGAGCCGCGTTTGTGGTTGCGCATCAGGCGCAGCGCCTCGCGGCAGGCCAGGAAGGTTCCGACGACGTTGACGTCGAGCGGGGTGCGGAACTGCTCCTGGCTCATCGTGATGAGGTATCGGTCGAGGGTGAGGCCGGCGCTGGTCACGAGCACGTCGAGGCGGCCGTGGTCGGCACGGATGCCGCGGAACATCTCCCGCACGGCGTCCTCGTCGGCGACGTCCGCCTGTACGGCCTCGGCGCTGCCGCCCTCCTCCTGGATGAGCGCCACGACCTCTTTGGCGTCCCGCTCCGACCTGGCGTAGTTGACGATGACATGGGCGCCTTCTCTGGCCAGATCGAGCGCGACCGCCCGGCCGATTCCGCGTGAGGCGCCCGTCACCAGGGCCACTGAGCCTTCGGCAAAGAGCATCTTCGTTCTCCAGGAATTCGACAGCACATTATCTGGATCTTCACTGAACAAGTTACTAAAGGGCGATATCACGCCTGTATCATTCAGTTATTAGTGCATTGACTGGGGAAATTGGATATATCACCCTTGCAACATGGACGAGCTCGACGTAGAAGTTTTGGTCGTCGGCGGCGGCCCGGTCGGCCTGTCCGCCTCAATTGAGCTCTCGCGCCACGGAATATCGACGCTGCTCGTCGAGAAGCACGCGGGCACCTCGATATTTCCGAAGGCCAGGCTCATCACCACCAGGACGATGGAGATCTTCCGCGCCTGGGGAATCGTGGCGGACGTCGAGCGCGCCGGAATGCCGCGCGAGGAATTCCTCGCCGTGGGCGTCGGCAGCTCGCTGTCCTCCGACGACTTCATCCGCTCCGCGGCCGCGATCGAGCGCGACGCGCCGCAGAGCCCCACCTACGCCTACCTGTGCTCGCAGGACCACCTGGAGGTGATCCTGCGCCGGCTGGCGGAGTCGATGCCGTCCGCCCGGGTCAGTTATGGCGCGACGATGACCGGGCTGCGCGACACCGGCGACGGCGTCGAGGCGGTCGTCGAGGACGGGCGGGGCCGTACGCTGGTGCGCGCCCGCTACGCCGTGGCCGCCGACGGGGCCAGGAGCGGCGTCAGGGAACAGCTCGGCATCGAGGTCGAGGGCCCGCCCACGCTCGGCCACATGATCAGCATCATGTTCGAGGCCGACCTGAGCTTCCTGCCCTCCGAGCGCCGGGCCGCGCTGTCGTTCCTGCGTAACCCGCCGTGCGCGGTCGAGGCCGTGGACGGCGGCAGACGCTGGATGGTGCAGACCGGCTACGAGCCCGAGGAGGGCGGCAGCCCCGCCGACTTCACCCCGCAGGTCTGCCTCGACGCGGTACGCGGCGCCGTCGGCGTGCCCGATCTCCCGGTGGACATCCTGGGCGTCATGCCCTGGCTGCAGCAGGCCAAGGTGGCGACCACCTTCCAGAAGGGCCGCGTCTTCCTCGCCGGGGACGCCGCGCACGTGGCCACGCCGCAGGGCGGGTTCGGCATGAACTGCGGCATCCAGGACGCGCACAACCTGGCCTGGAAGCTCGCCGCAGTGCTCCACGGTACGGCGGGGCCGTACCTGCTGGACACCTACACCGCGGAGCGGCACCCGATCGCGGCCAGGACCGTGGACGAGAGCCTGAACAACGCGCTGATCACCTTCCACATGATGGAGGGGCATCTGTCGATGACCGAGGCGATCGAGCAGCAGGCGGGCCGGCGCAGCTCGGAGGGCCTGGTGCTGGGCTTCCACTACGACTCGGCGGCCGTGGTCGCCGACGGCACGCCCGCCCCTCTGCCCGAGGACCCCTACCGCACCTACGTCCCCGCCGCCCGCCCCGGCCACCGCGCCCCGCACGCCTGGCTGACCGGCGAGAACGGCAGGATCTCCACGCTCGACCTGCTCGGCCCCCGGTTCACGCTGCTGACGCCGGCCGGGAGCGGCTGGCTGCAGGCGGCGAAGGAGGCGGCCGAGTCGAGCGGTGTGGCGATCGCGGCGGTCGAGATCTCCGCCGACGGGTCCGGCGGGCTGACCTCGCCGGCCTGGGCCGGGGAGTACGGACTTGAGGAGAGCGGGGCGGTGCTGGTCCGGCCCGACGGTCACGTGGGGTGGCGTTCGTGCGCCGGACAGCCCTCGCAGGCGGAACTGCTGGAGGCACTGGACACGATCCTGGCGCGGTCGTGATAGGCCAGGTCACGATGCGGCTGAGCCGCATCGTGACGGGCCGCATCGTGACGCACGGGATCGTGGCGGGACGGGTCGTGGCGGGCCGCCGGATCGTGACGCACGGGATCGTGGCGGGATGGGTCGTGGCGGGCCGCGGGATCGTGGCGCGCGGGGTCGTGGTGGGGGCGTGAGCGGGTGCGCATCTTGGCCGCGGCGAGGCGCAGCGACAGCGGGCTGCCCGAGGTCGCGGCCAGGACGCGGCCGCGGGCCGTGCCCACCAGCAGGTCGGCCAGCCGCCGGGCGTCGGCCGCGGGCAGCGGCCGGACGAACTCGCGGTGCGCCCCCTGCCTGGCCACCAGGTCGTCCAGCGGGTCCGTGCTGATCACGACGACCCGGCAGTGCGCGCCGCCAGGCAGCAGCGGCACGACCTGTTCGGCGTCGGCGACGTTGTCCAGCACCACCAGCAAGCGGCGCCGCGCGGTCCAGGACCGGTACAGCGCCAGCTTCTCGTCGGCGTCGAGGGGCAGGTCGGCGGCGGGTACGCCGAGGGCGCGCAGGAACCGCTCGACCACGGTCTCCGGCTTGGCACCCGCCATGTCGGCGAAAAGCTGCCCGTCGGGGAACCAGCCGATCCGCTCGTGCGCCCACCGCAGCACCAGCGCGGTCTTGCCCATGCCCGCCGGCCCGCTGACCACGGTCGTGGCCGGGGCCGCCGCCTGGTCCTGGCTCAGGGCCGCGTCCAGGGCCGCCAGCTCCCGCTCCCTGCCGACGAACGGCAGGATCTGCGGCGGCAGTTGCGACGGGACCACCTGCGCCGGTACCGAGGCACGCGGCACCGGACGCATGAGCGCGACCTCGTCCCTGAGGATCTGGTCGTGCAGGCGCCGTAGCGCGGGTCCGGGCTCCAGGCCGATCTGCTCCAGCAGGTAGCGGCGCGTCTCCTGGTAGGTGCGCAGCGCGTCGGCCCGCCGTCCCGCGCGGTACTGGGCCAGCATGAGCTGAGCGCGTACCCGCTCGCGGAAGGGCGACTCGCTCACCAGGGCCAGCAGGTCGGGGATCACCTGGTGGTGGCGGCCGAGCTCGATCTCCAGCTCCAGGCAGGCCTCCATGGCCTCCAGCCGCGACTCCTCCATCCTGGCGACGTCGTAGCGCAGGCCCCTGATGTCCTCGAACGGGTTGCCCCGCCACAGCGACAGCGCCTCGCGCAGCAGCTTGACCGCCGCCTCGCGCTCGCCGTCGGCCGCCGTCGCGCGCGCCCGCGCCACCAGCGCGCCGAAGCGCAGCCAGTCGATGCTGTCCGGCTCGGCGCGCAGCATGTAGCCGGGGCTGGACGTCTCGATCACACCCGCCCCCAGCGTACGGCGCAGCCGAGAGACGCAGATGGCGATCTGCCGCCACGCGCTGGCCGGCGCCGAACCCGCCCACACCGTCTCCACCAGGCGGTCCACGCTGACCACCCGGTTGGCGTTGAGCAGCAGGCTGGCCAGGATCGCCAGCTCCCTGTTCGCGCTCATGTGCAGCTCGGCGCCGTCCTTGGCGACCTTGAGGGGCCCGAGGACGCCGAACTCGAAGGGCCTGCTCATGCCGGGTACCGCTCTAACTCGTCGGCCGCTCTGGCCGTGCCGCCGGCTTCGCGGATCTCCCTGGCCATGGCGGCGGTGGCCTGCCGTACCCGGTCATCGGAGACGACCGCGAGCACGTCGGCGACCAGGCGCTCAGGCGTCAGCTCCGCGGGGTCGACGACGCGGCCGAGGCCGAGTTCGGCGACGCGGCGGGCGGGCGGGCCGTCGATGGCGGTGGCCGGGACGATGACCGTGGGGCGGCCCCAGTACAGGGCCTCCATGGCGGTGCCCATGCCGCCGTGGGTGACGGCCACGTCGGCGTGCCGCAGCACGCTCATGTGCGAGACCCAGCGGCGGACCTCGACGTTGGCGGGCAACGGCCCCAGGTCGACGGCGTCCGGCACGGTCACCACGGTGTGCCAGGGCAGCTCGCCGAAGGCCCGCACGCAGGTGCGGAACAGGTCGGGACGGCTGCTGGCCACGGTGCCGAAGGTGAGCAGCGCGATCGGGCGGCCGTCGCCGGGCGGCGTCCAGTCCGACAGGAAGCTCCGCTCGCCCAAGGCCCGCTCACCTAGGCACGGCCCGACGAAGGCGAAGCGCTCGTCGAAGGTCTCCCCGGCGAACTGGAAGGAGCGCGGCAGGTTGACCAGGCTGAAGTCCTGCACCTGCCACCACAGGTCGGCCGGCGGCACGTCCACGCCGTGGGCGTGCGCGAGCGCGGCGGTCCTGGCCAGCATGTCGTCCACCCAGCCGGGCAGCGCGCCGCCGTCGCCGCCGTCGCCGTAGATGGAGGAAAGGTAGGAGAAATGCTCGTTCGACGCGAACACCGGAATGAGTTGTACGGCCGGCCGCCCCCACTTACGCGCCAGAATCCGCCCGGCGTGCAGAACGGAGATGTCATACACCACCACATCGGCCTTTTCAGGTCCGACGTTTTCCAGCATGACCCGGCTCTCGTCGAGAAACAGCGAGATGAGCCCGAGCGGATCGTCTTCGAGCCGGCGCAGATCGGCCTTGTGATAAATGGAGTCGTAGCCGATGACGGTGGCGCCCGCGGCGCGGACGACGTCGGCCATGCTTTCACCGGTGACGTAGGTGACCCGGTTTCCCCGGCGCACCAATTCGGAGACCACGGCCAGGTTCGGAATCACGTGGCCATGATCGGGCTGACACATGAAGAGGTAATGCCGTGCCATACGCACAAAGCTAGTGAGGACGGGGCATAACGTGTCACCCCTAACCCCGTGATAGGGGTACCGCCGGTACGGGGCCCGGTGATTACGTTGAGTCATGGCCACTCGTGTCTGGGACTACCTGCCGGAATACGACGTCGAGCGGGACGATCTGATCGACGCCGTCGAGACCGTGTTCCAATCCGGCCAGCTCGTGCTCGGCGAGAGCGTGCGCGCCTTCGAGGCCGAGTTCGCCGCCTACCACGGCGCCCGCCACTGCACCGGAGTCGACAACGGCACCAACGCGCTCAAGCTCGGCCTCCAGGCTCTGGGGGTCGGCAGCGGCGACGAGGTGATCACCGTGTCCAACACGGCGGCGCCGACCGTCGTCGCCATCGACGGCGTGGGCGCCACCCCGGTCTTCACCGACGTGCACCGCGACACCTACCTCATGGACGTCGAGCAGGTCGAGGCGGCGATCACGCCGCGCACCCGCTGCCTGCTGCCCGTCCACCTGTACGGCCAGTGCGTCGACATGGCTCCGCTGGAGCGCCTGGCCGAGGCGTACGACCTGATGATCCTGGAGGACTGCGCCCAGGCGCACGGCGCCAGGCACCACGGCCGCGTGGCCGGCTCGATGGGCCGGGCCGCGGCGTTCTCCTTCTACCCGACCAAGGTGCTCGGCGCCTACGGCGACGGCGGCGCGACGATCACCTCCGACGACGTCGTGGACGCCAACCTGCGCAGGCTGCGCTACTACGGCATGGAGCAGACCTACTACGTGGTGCGGACGCCGGGCCACAACTCCCGCCTGGACGAGGTGCAGGCGGAGATCCTGCGCCGCAAGCTCACCCGCCTGGACTCCTACATCGCCGGCCGCCGCGCCGTCGCCGAACGCTACGAGCGGGCCCTGGGCGACACCGAGCTGGTGTTGCCCGCGACCGCCGCGGGCAACGAGCACGTCTACTACGTGTACGTGGTGCGCCACCCCCGGCGCGACGAGATCATCGAGGCGCTGCGCGCCTACGACATCCACCTCAACATCTCCTACCCGTGGCCGGTCCACACGATGACCGGCTTCGCCCACCTCGGCTACCGTCCCGGCAGCCTGCCGGTGACAGAGGAACTGGCCGGGCAGATCTTCTCGCTGCCCATGTACCCCTCCCTCCCGGTCGAGGTGCAGGAGAAGGTCATCGCCGCCCTGCGCGAGGTGCTGTAGGTCACCACTCGGGAAGCAGCCCGAGCGCGGCCGCCTCACCCAGCGTGGGGGCGGCCGCGTCGCGTTCCGACAGGATCGGCGCCGGCTCGGCGGGCAGGCCGAGCGCGAGGTCGGTGTCGAAGACCGACAGCGTGAGCTCGTTCTCCTTGCGGTACTCCGCCGACAGCAGGTAGCACACCACCGAGTCGTCCTCCAGCGCGGCGAAGGCGTGCCCCACGCCGGGCGGGAAGTAGACCGCGCGCCCGTTGGCGAGACTCAGCTCCGCCGCCTCCCACCGCCCGAACGTCGGCGAGCCCACCCTGAGGTCCACCGCGTAGTCGAGCACCCGCCCCGCCGCGCAGTACACGTACTTGGCCGTGCCCGGCGGGATGAGCGTGTAGTGGATGCCGCGCACCACGCCGCGCCGGGAGACGTTCCTGCTGGCCTGCGCGACCGGGAAGAGCCCCTTCCCGGTCGCGGCGATGAAGGCCCCCTCCTGGTACGGCGAGGCGAACGACCCGCGCTCGTCGGGGAAGACCGCAGGGGTGAACTCGAAGGCGCCGGCGACGGCGAGTTCGCGATGGCGCATCACACGACGTGGACGTCGGGGACGTACAGGATCCACCGGCCGCCGGACTCGCGGAAGCCCGTCTCCTTGGCCATGATCTCCTCGGCGTGGTTCCAGGCGAGCAGCAGCGCGTAGTCGGGGTAGGGGTCGCGGAAGGCCTCGGGCCCGAGTACGGGGATGTGCGAGCCGGGCGTGAGCCGTCCCTGCTTGGCCGGGGTGGTGTCGCTGACGAAGGTGAGCAGGTCCGGGCCGATGCCGCAGTAGTTGAGCACGGTGGCGCTCTTGGCGGTGGCGCCGTAGCCGTAGATGGTGGCGCCCTGGGCGCGCAGCCCCTTCAGCAGCGCCGTGAGCCGGTCGCGGTTGCCCTCGACGGTGGCGGCGAAGCGGTCGAGCGCGGACAGCCGGGTGATGCCGGCCGCGTCCTCCTCGGCCAGCATCGCGGCGACCGCGGGAGCGGGCGTCCTGGCTCCGGTCCTGGCGAGGGTGTAGCGCACCTCGCCGCCGTGCACGGGCAGCCGCTCGACGTCGACGAGCTCGAAGCCGTGGCGGGCGGCCATCCGGCTCACCGAGCCGGCGCAGAAGAAGTAGAAGTGCTCGTCGTAGATCTGGTCGAAGGAGGAGCGGGCCACGATGTCGGCCAGGTAGGGGTCCTCGAAGACGAAGACGCCGTCCACCTTCAGCAGCGTGTCGACGCCGCTGAGGATGGAGTCCATGTAGGGGATGTGGCACAGGGTGTTGGCCGCGTAGATCACGTCGGCGGGGCCGTCCTCCGCGCGTACGCGGGCGGCGGTCGCGGCCTCGAAGAAGTCCTTGGTCACGCGCACGCCCTTGGCGGCGGCCAGGTCGGCCACGCCGCCGGACGGTTCGACGCCGAGGTGCCTGACCCCGGCGTCGGCGACGACCTCCAGCATGGTGCCGTCGTTGCAGCCGAGCTCGACGACGAACGGGTCGTCGCCGCTCAGCTCGGTGGTCAGCAGCCGCTTGGCCAGCGTGTGGAAGTGCTCGCGCATGACCGAGGAGCCGGAGGAGACGTAGGGGTAGCCCTCGTGGAACATGCGCTCCCTCGGCACCTCTTCGAGCAGCTGCACCATCGTGCAGCTCTCGCAGACGCCGACCGCGAGCCGGAAGAAGAACTCCTCGCGTGGGTCACCGGGTTCGACGAAGGCGTCGGAGATCGGCTGCCGGCCGAAGTCCGCGAACTCGCGGAGCCGGCCGGAACAGATGCGGCACGCCATACGATCCTCCTGAGATTTGCCGTCAGCGGCGGTACCTCACCCACACGTCACCGGTCTGCACGTAGCCGGTGAGCCGCACGACGACCGCGGCCTGGGTGGGCGAGACGATGGGCCTGTTGTGGACGGCGCCGAGGAGCCGGCGGGTCACCGCGTCGTCCTGCACCCACCAGTCGTAGGGGGCGACGATGACGACGTCGCCGAACCACGAGGTGATCTGCACGTCGACGGTCACCTCACGGTAGGCGCACTCGGCCCTGGTGAAGTCGACGCGCACGGTGCCGAACCTGTGTGCCTTGGTCGTGATGAGCGGCGGCACCACCCAGCGCCCGTCCTGGCGGATCTTGCCGCTGCGCGTGTGCAGCTCCAGCACGTCACCCGGGTGGGCGGCGGGCAACGGAGCGGCCGCCACGGTGGCGGGCAGCAGCGCCGTGGACGGCGGTCCGCCCTGGGGTAAGTCCTCGACGACCTCGTCCAGCTCACGGAGCGTACGCGCGCCGTAGGTGCGGTCCAGGCGCTCGTTCAGCTCTTCGAGGTCGATGCGTCCCTCGCTGACCGCGACCCTCAGCATTTCCGCAATTCTGTCGCGATCCTGGTCACTGGCTCGGATTTCCGGACGATCGGTCATGGCGTCCACCCTAAGAGCGTATGAATGGCAGGTCCCAGAGATAACCCCTATTTTCCATCACCGAAAAGCAGGGGTTGAGGTGTTATGAGGGCACATGCGAACTTCGGCGGTAAAGGCCTGTTGTTAGGAGACCGCCATTCTTGACGTCAGGAGCTGGTTCGAGGAAGTCGCCGAGCACACCGCGATGACGGTGGAGCGGCTTCCTCTGGAAGAGCTGGGCGGATGGCGCCGGTGCGCGAGCACCGGGAACATCAGCCACGACAGCGGCAAGTTCTTCACCGTCCAGGGGCTCGACGTACGCTTTCCCGGCAGCCCCGTGGACGCCTGGACCCAGCCGATCATCAACCAGCCCGAGGTGGGCATCCTCGGCATCCTCGTCAAGCGCGTGAACGGCGTGCCGCATCTGCTGATGCAGGCCAAGAACGAGCCAGGCAACCACGACGGCCCCCAGGTCTCGCCCACCGTGCAGGCCACCAGGAGCAACTACACCCGTGTGCACCAGGGGCGGCCGGTGCCGTACCTGGAACACTTCCGGGAGCCGAGCGGGCGGGTGCTGGCGGACGTGCGCCAGTCGGAGCAGGGCGCCTGGTTCTACCGCAAGCGCAACAGGAACATGGTCGTGGAGACCGCCGCGGACGTCGAGGTGCTCGACGGGTTCCGCTGGCTGCCGCTGGGGCGGGTCCACGAGATGCTGGCCGTGCCCGACCTGGTGAACATGGACGCGCGCACCGTGCTGGCCTGCATGCCGGCGCTGGAGGCGCCGCTCCCGGGCGAGGACGGCTTCCGCGCGGCGCTGATCCGCTCCCGCGACCCGCGCCAGAGCGCCGTGCACGGGATCGACGAGGTGCTGAGCTGGCTCAGCGGCATCCGCTCGACCGTCGACATCAGCACTGAACCCATCCCGCTCAACCGGCTGCGGCAATGGCGCCGCGACGACGGGCGGATCTCGCACGACAGCGGCCGCTTCTTCGACATCATCGGCGTACGCGTCGCCTCCAGCGGACGCGAGGTGAGCGGCTGGACGCAACCGATGATCGAGCCGGTGGGCACCGGCGTCATCGCCTTCCTCGTCCGCCGGATCGGCGGCGTCCTGCACGCGCTGGTCCACGCGCGCGTGGAGCCCGGCTACACCGACGTGGTCGAGCTGGCGCCGACCGTGCAGTGCGTGCCGGAGAACTACGACCACCTGCCGCCCGCGGCCCGCCCGCTGTTCCTGGACGAGGTGCTGGACGCCGACCCCGGACGCATCCGCTTCGACACGGTGCTCTCGGAGGAGGGCGGGCGCTTCTACCACGCCAGGAACCGCTACCTGATCGTGGAGACCGGCGAGGACCTGGCCCCCGGCCACCCCGACTTCCGCTGGCTGGCCATGCACCAGGTCGTGGAACTGCTGCGCCACAGCTACTACCTCAACGTCCAGGCCCGCACGCTGAGCGCCTGCCTCGACAGTCTCAGCGCAGCCGCTCGATGACCTTGCCGAAGTCCTCCATGGCCGCCTCGGTCACGGTGAAATAGGCGAAGCCGTACCTCTCGCTGTCGCGCAGGACCTGCTCGGCGAGCTGCGCGGGCGTGCCCACCAGCAGCGTCGGGACCTCCGCGAGCTGCTCGGCCGTGAGGTCGGGAGCGTAGCGGCGCAGGCTCTCCAGGCCCGCGCGGCGCTCGCGCGTGAGCACGGTGGCCTTGGGCAGCAGGTTCAGCTCGGGCTCGCGGCCGCCCGCCTCGGCCCTGACGAAGGCCACGCGCTCGGCGAGGGCGTCCGCGTCCACGAGGGCGGTCCTGCCGTATTCCGCCCGGTACGGCGCGCCGGTGAAGCTGACCGTCCGGGCGCGCTGGGCGGCCAGGCGCAGGATGCGGTCGCCGTGCCCCCCGATCATCAACGGCGGCGCCGACTCCCCCAGCGCCGCGTCGAGCTCCTTGACCAGGCTCTCCAGCCGGTCGGCGCGGGAGGACGCGGTGCCGAACGGGATGCCGGCCTTCTCGAACTCGGCCTTCACGTAGCCGGTGCCGAGCCCGAGTTCCAGCCGGTCGCCGAGGAGCTGGGCGGTGGTGGCCACGTCCCTGGCCAGCAGCGCGGGCAGGTAGAAGCTGGAGTTGAGCACGTACGTGCCGATCCTCGGGCGCGTGGTGGCCTCGGCGGCCAGCACGGCGCAGGGGAAGGGCGCCAGCAGGTTCAGGTGGTCGGGGACGGCGACGACGTCGTAGCCGAGCGCCTCGGCCCGGCGGCACTTGTCCATCCACTCGGTCCTGGAGCAGCCTTCGGTGATGAGCACCACGCCGAATCTGATCATGTCATCCCGATCCTCGCGATCGCGGTGACGATCAGGCCGTTGCGGATCAGCCACCGCCCCTGCCACCGCAGGCCTTCCGCCATGATGTGGGCCGAGAACGTGCCGCCGAACGGGTCCACGTCGATCTCGGCGTCGTAGAAGCCCAGCCACCGGTTCGTCATCGGGAACCAGGCCTTGTAGACGGACTCCTTGGCGCTGAACAGCAGCCGGTCCCAGCAGGGTCCGGGGCTGGTGGCGGCCAGCCGGCGCAGCATGTCGCGCTCGTGCGGCAGCGAGACCGCCTCGATCACGTCGTCGCCCACCGGGGCGTCGGGCTCGGCGTCGATGCCGAGCATGGCGGGCTTCCTGGTGAGCGCGGCGGCCCGGTATCCGGTGCAGTGAGTGATGCTCCCCGCGATGCCGGGCGGCCAGGTCGGCTCGCCCCGCGGGCCGCGCAGCACGGCCACCGGCGCCATCCCCAGCTTCCCCATGGCCCGCCGGACGCAGTAGCGCGCGGTCGCGAACTCCCTGCGGCGTTTTTCCACCGCCCGCCCGATCAGCGCCTCCTCCTCGGGGAAGAGCACGGTGCCGGGAGGATCGTCGAAGGTCTCGAAGGCCTCGACCTCCGGGGGGAGGATGTCCTCGATCACCCAGCCAACTTACCCATAGGAGGCAATTCGCCAATAGGGCGGGAAACATGATTCCGGGGCCGGTCCGCAAAATTAGGGGTGCGTCCTATAGGGGCGGCGGAGTGCGAGTTAACCCGGAATTTGACCGCTTTTTGAGCGGTATTCGCTATCAAGGAGGATGCGCTATACACGGTTGGGGCGGGCGGGACCGGCCGTGTCCCGGATGGGGCTCGGCTCCCTGGCCCTGGCCGGCGCCTACGGCCACGCCGACCGGCACGAGGCGGCCGGCCTGATCCGCCGCGCGCTCGACGCCGGCGTGACCCTCGTCGACACCGCCGACTTCTACGCCGCCGGCCAGGTCGAACGCGTGGTCGGCCGGGCCGTGGCCGGACGCGCGCACGAGGTCGTCGTCTGCACGAGGGGCGGCGCCCGCGTCCTCGGCAGGACGATCGACTTCGACGGCCGGCCCGAATACCTGGAGCGCGCCTGCGAGTCCTCGCTGAAACGCCTGGACGTCGAGAGCGTCGGCGTCTACTTCCTGCACTGCCAGGACCCCCGCGTGCCGATCGAGGAGAGCATGGGCGCGCTGGCCGCGCTCGTGGCCGCGGGGAAGATCCGCCACATCGGCCTGTCGGGCGCCACGGCCGCGCAACTGCGCCGGGCGCACGCCGTCCATCCCGTGACGGCGCTGGCGGTGGAGTTCTCCCTGTGGGTACGGCGGGCCAACACCGCCCTCCTGGCCGAGGCGGAACGGCTGGGCGTGGGCGTGCTCGCCGCCCGCCCGCTGGGCCGGGGCTTCCTCACCGGCCGGATCGGATCCGCCGCCGTGCTCGGACCCCACGACTGGCGCCACGGCGACACCCGCTTCCTGCCCGAACGCGACGTGCCCGCGCTGCGCCGCCTGGAGGCCGCCGCGGCCGAGCTCGACCTGGGCGCGGGACGGCTGGCGCTGGGCTGGCTGCTGGCCCAGGACGAACGGGTGGTGCCGGTACCCAGCACCCGCGACCAGGTGCACCTGGAGATGAACCTGGCCGCCACCACGGTCGCGCTGGGCCGCGAGACCCGCGACGAGCTGACCGGGATCTTTCCCGACTACTCGCCCTCGCTCCTGCTCTGAGGCGCGAGCAGCGAGGCCGCCACGGCCTTGTTGACGGCGTCGATCCGCGAGACCGCGTTGAGCTTGACGAAGATGTTGCGCATGTGCCGCTTCACGGTGGCCTCGGCCAGGCCGAGCCGCCGGGCGATCTGGGCGTTGCTGAGCGCCTGGGCGGCCAGTTGCAGGACCTCCAGCTCCTTCTCGCTCAGCCCGCCGGAGGGCGGCGCCGACTCCACGTGCGCCAGGCTGTGCCGGGAGACCGCGAGCACCACTCTGGACGGGTCCTCGTGCACGCTCTTGACCGCCGCGATCAGCTCGTGCCGGTGCACGCTCTTGAGGAGGTAGCCGCGGATGCCGGCGGCCAGCAGCCGGGTGAGCAGTTGCGGCCCGTCGTACATGCTGAGGATGATGATCTGGGTCTCGGGCGAGATCCTGCGTACCTTGCCGACGGTCTCGGTGACCTCGTCGCCGGGGATCTCGACGTCGAGCAGGAGCACGTCCGGTTTCGTGGCGCCGACCATGGCGACGGCGCCCGCCGAGTCGCCGGCCTCGCCGACGATGCCGATGTCGCCGCCGGCCTCCAGGATCTCGCGCAGCCCCTCCCTGAAGAGGGCGTGGTCGTCCACGATGCCGACGGAGATCAGCGCGTTACCCGGGGTCGTGGTCATCGTGCCGCTTCTTCAGGGGGATGAACACCTCGACGAGGCAGCCGCTGCCGGGGGCGCTGGAGATCGTGACCCGCCCTCCGAGCAGTTCGGTGCGCTCGCGCATGGAGCTCAGCCCGACGCCGCCCTTGCCGCGCACCACGGCCGGGTCGAAGCCCCTGCCGTTGTCCTGGACGGTGGCGACGAGCTCGTGAGGGGCGATGTCCACGCGCATGAGGATCATCGTGGGCGCGGCGTGGTTGACGGCGTTGCGCGCGGCCTCCCTGACGACCAGGAAGGCCTCGTCGAGGACCCGGGCGTCGGCCCAGCCCTCGTCGCCGTTGACGTGGAGCCCGACGGAGACCGTGTCGTCCTCGACCGACTCCAGGAAGCCGAGCAGCGCCTTCTCCAGGCTCTTCAGCGGCACCTGGGGGTGGAGCTCCGAGGTCATCTGGCGCAGGTTCTCCATCGTCTCCTGGATGGCCTGCTGGGCGACGCCCATCTTGGTGGAGGCGCGGGCGGCGTTGGTGACCCGGTAGACCTCGGCCAGCGCGAGCTGCTGGTGCGCGACGCTGATGCCGTGGCCGATCCGGTCGTGTAATTCCCTGGCGATCCGTCTGCGCTCGTCCTCCTGCGCCTCGTGGACCTGGTTGAGCAGGAAGCCGTGATAGCTCTCCGACGCCTCGCGGATGCGCAGGGACAGGCTCTCCTCCATGCCGGTGGCCACCAGCGTGAATGCCTCGGCCGGCGATTCCGATTCCACGGCCACCTGAAGGGCGAGTCGTGTCATCGCGACACGAAAGAAAAGTGAGCCTGCCTCAAGAGAAGCTTTCGGGTGTACGCCGGTGGCGGCACGGCGGCTGCCCACTTCCCACGCGTGGAATTTATACAGGTTGTTAATCTGCACCTTTCCGGCACGGAGAGTAGCCGCCACATCGTCCAGGACGTAACGCGCGGTCATTAGGGCCTGTCGCTTGGCCTGCGGATCCGTGTACAGAACGTTGCCGGCGGCGAGCAGGGCGGCCTCGAATTCGACGAGGATTTCTTCCCGGCATGCGTCCACGATTCGCGCCGGGTCGCCCCCAACCCCGTATGCCGCATCCAAGGATGTCCCTTCCGCCCATGGGACCGAGCACTCAACTATCTCGCAGCCCGGCCATCCTGGCAACATATAACGTCAAATGCCAGATATCAGCGCGGTAATGTGAACCAGGTGTTGTGTGGCCATGAACGCGCGGTACGGCCGGCGTTGTTCGTGCCGGCTTCCCCCGCCTAAGCGCACCCGCCCCGCACCGGCCACGACCACCGCGACCGCCCCCGCGGCCAGCGCCACGACCACCCAGACCAGCTCCACCCCCAGCAGCACGACCACCGCGAACAACGCCACGGCCAGCACGGACGCCGCCACCGACATGAACCACCTGCACGCCCGCTCACCCCTGGTCACCACGACCGTGCGCCGCCCCGCCGCGGCATCCCCCTCACAGTCGGACAGATCCTTGGCCGGCACACCGACGAGCGTCATCCAGTAGACGGAGGCGGCGGCGAACACCAGCAGCCCGACAGGGGTGCCGGTGGCCTGCCCCCCTGCGGCGAGCGTGAAACCCCCCAGGTACGACAGCAGCCCGGACAGCACCAGCACCGCCACGGTGCCGCCGGAGCTGCCCTTGAGCGGCACCGGCGGACCGGAGTAGAGGTAGCCCAGCACCAGGTTGGCCCCCACGATCAGCGTCATCGGGCCCGGCAGGTCGAGCGTGGCGGCCAGCGACAGCACCGCCGCCACACCTGCCACGAACAGCGCCGACCCCGGATCCAGCGCCCCTCGGGCGATCGGCCTGGCCGATCCGTTGACGCGGTCTCCCGCCACGTCGGTGACCCCGTTGAACAGGTAGATGGCGAAGATCGACAGGACCCACGCGGCGACGCCCTGCAGCACCTTGATCGGCTCTGGAGCCACCGCCGTGACCGGAAGGGCCAGCACCACGCCGGTGAGGAAGCGCATCGCGGACACGGTCAGGACGGCCGGCCTGGCCTCGGCCACGCACATCGCCAGCATCGAAGGGATCGAACCTGTCGCGTTCCTTGACGCGGTTACTCCAGCCATGGCCGGATTCTTGCCCCCGGCACCCGCGAAGATAAGGGGGTGATACGAAAGTTGTAGTCCCGGATGATTCCTCGGATACCCGGACTACAACCTCCCGGGAATCCATCTTGCCCGGCCCGCGAAACCCCGGCTAGCTTCGCCTCAAGTCGACCCAACGCGACGATAGGGAATGTCATGCTGGATTTCAAGCTGCTCGGGCCTGTAGAGGTGCGCGACGAATACGCTGGAATACTGGCACTGCGTGGCGCGAAGATTCGCCAGGCGATTTCCCTGCTGGCGCTCAATGCCGGTCGTACGGTCGGGTTCGATCAATTCATCGATGAATTGTGGCCGGCCAGGACGCCGAAAGACGCGTTGAAGACCCTGCAGACCCACATCTATTACCTGCGCAGAATGCTCGGGCCGGCGGCGGGTCCTTTGGTCGTCACCAGGCCCGCCGGATACGTGCTGCGCACCGACGCGGACCGCGTCGACGCCCTCGTCTTCCCCCGCCTGGTCGCGCGGGCGGGGGAGCAGGCCCGCGAGGGCAGGACCGCCGCCGCAGAACGGCTGCTCGAGCGGGCGCTCGGCCTCTGGAGCGGCTACACCGCCCTGGCCGACGTGCCGCTCGGCTTCGTTCTCGGCCCGCCCGCGACCCTGCTCGACCAGCAGCGGCTGCGCGCCCAGGAGACCTCCATCGACCTGCGGATCAAGCTCGGCAGGCACACGGAGCTGATCGAGGAGGTGCGCGCGCTGGTCGCCGCGCATCCGCTGAACGAGACCTTCCACTCCCAGCTCATCACCGCGCTCACGCGCGCCGGCCGACGCACCGACGCCCGGCGGGCCTACGAGGGGCTGCGCATTCTCCTGGACGCCGAGCTGGGCGTGAAGCCCACGTTCGACCTCCCCGCTCTGCATTGAAAAGGCCTGCGAAAGGAAAACCGATGAAGGGTGTCGAGCGTTACGCCGGATTCACGCCCATCGACCTGGTCGACCGCACATGGCCCGGCAATCGAATTCGCACCGCGCCGCGCTGGCTGTCGACGGATCTGCGCGACGGCAACCAGTCCCTCGCCAATCCGATGACCCCCGAGCGCAAGCTCATGATGTTCGAGCTTCTGGTGGATATGGGATTCACGGAGATCGAGGTCGGTTTTCCCGTGGCCAGCCGGAGCGACCACGACTTCGTGCGCATGCTCATCGAGCAGGACCGCATTCCCGACGACGTCCGCATCACCGTGCTCACCCAGGCGCGCGAGGAGCTCATCGAGCAGACGATCGACTGCCTCAAGGGCGCGAACCGCGCGATGATCCACATCTACAACGCCACCTCCCCGGTCTTCCGCGAGGTCGTCTTCGGCATGGACCGCGACGGCTGCAAGGAGATGGCCGTGCGGGCCACCCGCGTGATGATGGACGGCGCCGAACGCCGGCTGCGCGGCACCGACGTGGCCTTCCAGTACTCCCCCGAGCTGTTCAACGAGACCGAGCCGGACTTCTCCCTGGAGGTCTGCGAGGCGGTCATGGACGTCTGGCAGCCCGGCGAGGGACGCGGGATCATCCTGAACTTCCCGACCACGGTCGAACGCTCGCTGCCCAACGTCTTCGCCGACCAGATCGAGTGGCTCGGCCGCAACCTGTCCAGGCGCGAGCACGTGTGCCTGTCCGTCCACCCGCACAACGACCGCGGCACCGGCGTGGCCTCGGCGGAACTCGCCCTGCTCGCGGGGGCTGAGCGGGTCGAAGGCTGCCTGTTCGGCAACGGCGAGCGGGCCGGCAACGTCTGCCTCGTGACGCTCGGCATGAACATGTACTCCCACGGCGTCGACCCCGGGCTCGACTTCTCCGACATCAGCGCGATCCGGCGCACCGTCGAGATCTGCAACGAGCTGCCCGTCCACCCCCGCCACCCCTACGGCGGCGACCTGGTCTACACCGCCTTCTCCGGCTCACACCAGGACGCCATCAAGAAGGGCTTCGACGAGCTGGAACGGCAGGCGCTCGCTCGTGACCTGCCCGCCGGTGAACTGCCGTGGCGGGTGCCGTACCTGCCGGTGGATCCCAAGGACGTGGGCCGCACCTACGAGGCGGTCGTGCGCGTGAACAGTCAGTCGGGCAAGGGCGGCGTCGCCTACGTGATGAGCGCGTGGCACGGCATGAACCTGCCGCGCGGCCTTCAGAGCGACCTGGCGGCGAAAGTGCAGGCGCACGCGGACACGATGGGCGGCGAGCTGTCGCCGAGCCTGATCGGCGCGTTGTTCGCGCAGGAGTACCTGTACCACGGGGACGCCGCCGAGGCGGCCGGCTGGCACACGCCCATCACCGCCTCGCTGTACGTGGACGGGGCCTTCGACCACTGCGGCCCGCGGGCCGACACCTTCCGCACGCTCGGCGCGCTGCTCGGTCCCTGGGGCATCCAGGTACGCGTCGTCCACCGTACGGGCCGATCCCTCGACCACGAGGAGCTCGAACCCCACCAGCGGCTGCTCGGCGGCTGCTCGCGAGAAGAGACCGTGATCTACGCGGAGTGCGCGCTCGGCGACGAGGTGGCCTGGGGCGTCGGCATCGACGCCGACATCGCCACCGCCGCCTTCCTGGCCGTGCGTGCCGCCGGGACGCGCCTGGTCCGCGAGACCCACACCAGCCGTGCCGTGAGCGTCGCCGCGGTGGGGCACTAGGAACGGGGAGAAGCGATGTCACTGGCCACTCTGCGCGCGCTGCTGGACGAAACGGTGTCCGGCAAGGGCCGCATCGCGATGGTCACCGGGGCCGTCGCCACCGGCAAGAGCAAGCTCCTGTACGGCTTCGCCGAAGGCGTCTTCGAGCAGGGCGCGCTACCGCTGACCGCGACCGGCTCCCGCGCCGAGTCCGAGGTCCCGCTGGGCGTGCTCTCCCAGCTCATCCACAGCGCCCCGCTGACGGAGGAGCAGCAGGAGACCACGCTCGGCCTGATGCGCGAGGACGCCCGCGCGAAGCTCGGCCTGGACCCGCGCTCGGAGGCCATCGAGCACATGGACGTCCAGGTCGTGGACGCGCTGGCCAGGGTTCTGCTGGACCTGTCCGAGCGCTGCCCGCTGGTGATCATGGTGGACGACGTCCACTACGCCGACCGTGGCTCCCAGCTGTGCCTGTCGTACCTGGCGCGCCGGGTCAGGTTCGCCAAGATCATGCTGGTCTTCAGCGCCGCCGACCACAGCCCGCACCTGCAGAGCCTCTTCCACACCGAGGTTCTGCGCCAGCCCCACTGCCGTCGGGTGCGCCTGTCGCACCTGTCGGCGGAGGGCGTGGCGGAGCGGGTGGCCGAGCGCGCCGGCGCCGAGGCGGCCGAACGGCACGCGGCCACCTGCCACGAGCTCAGCGGCGGCAACCGGCTGCTGGCCGACGCGCTGCTGGAGGACCTTCAGGACAGCGGCGCCCCCGCCACCCGCTACGGCGACGCCGTCCTGGCCTGCCTGCACCGGGCCGACCTGCGCATGCTGGTGACGGCCAGGGGCCTGGCGGTGCTGGGCGAGCCGGAGCGCCTGGGCAGGCTGCTCGGCGAGAGCGAGCCGGCCACCGCCAAGGCGCTGATGGCCCTGGACGGCGTCGGCCTGCTCGACGAGGGCCGCTTCCGTCACGAGACGGCCAGGTCGGCCGTGCTGGGCGAGCTCGACCCCGCCGAGCGTGTCGGCCTGCACCGCCAGGCGGCCGAGCTCACCTACGACGAGGGCGCTCCGGTCGCCGTCGTGGCACAGCACCTGCTGAAGGCCGGGCACGCCGAGGAGCCGTGGGCGCTGTCGGTGCTGGAGGAGGCGGCCTCGCACGCGCTGCGCGACGACGGCGTGGAGATCGCGATCGAGTATCTGAAGCTCGCCTCGCGCGCCTGCGACGACCAGCGGCGGCGGGCCAGGATCGCGACCATGCTGGTACGCGCCAAGTGGCGCATCGACCCCGGCACGCCGACCGGCCAGCTCGCCGAGCTCACCGACGCCCTGCACAAGGGCAATCTGGGCGGCTCCGACGCGGTGGTGCTGGCCAAGGCGCTGCTGTGGCACGGCCACGCCGGCGACGCCAAGGAGGTGCTCGGCCACCTCGCCGAGCCCGACCGGCTCGACCAGGAGGCGGTGGCGGAGGTGGCCGCGGCCCGTCCGTGGTTCCGCGGCACCTACCCCTCGTTCCTGCGGCATCTGCCCGGCCTGACCCGCGAGCAGGCGGGCAGCGCCGCCTCGTCGCTGCGGGTGGGGCGCCGGATGGAGTCGGCGGAGGCGCTGGCCGGCGTGCTGGCCGAAGGGCCGAAGGAGGAGACGATCGCCACGGCCGAGCAGATCCTGCGCGGCTCGCACCTGGACGAGATGTCCATGGACACGGTCGAGAGCGCGCTGCTGACGCTCACCTACACCGACCGCTCAGGCAAGGCCGCGCCCTGGTGCGACGCCTTCATCGAGGAGGCGGCGGCCCGCCGCGCCCCGAGCAGGCAGGCCCGGCTGTCGGCCATCCGCGCCGAGATCGCGCTGCGCAGGGGCGACCTGGCCGCGGCCGCCGAGGACGCCACCCGTGCGCTGGAGATCATCCCGGCCGGCAGCTGGGGCGTGGCCGTCGGCAGCCCGCTCGGCACCCTGCTGCTGGCCGGCTCCGCCATGGGCCGCCTGGACGAGTGCCTGTCGCGCTTCGACGAGCCCGTCCCCGACGCGATGCTGGAGACGCGCTACGGCCTGCAGTACCTCTACGGCAGGGGCCGCTTCAACTTCGCCGCCGACCAGCCCCGGCAGGCGCTGCGCGACTTCATGCACTGCGGCGAGCTGATCCGCGCGTGGGAGATGGACGTGCCCGGGTTCCTGCCCTGGCGGGTGGACGCGGCCGAGGCGCTGATCCAGCTCGGCCAGAACGAGGAGGCCCGCCGGCTCATCGACGACCAGCTGACCCGCTGCCGCGGCCGGTCCAACCGGGTCCACGGCATCGCGCTGCGGGTGCTGGCCTCGGTGAGCGAGCCGCGTACCCGGCCGATGCTGCTGCGCCAGTCGAGCGACCTGCTGCAGTCGTGCGGCGACCGGTACGAGCTGGCCAGAGCGCTGTTCGATCTCACCGAGGCCTACCACGCGAAGGGCGAGGCGCGCCGGGCCGGGATGCTCGGGCGGCGGGCCCGCGTCCTGGCCGAGGCCTGTCACGCCGCCCCGCTGAGCCGGGCCCTGTCGCGCGGGCGCAGGACCGACCCGGCGCCCGAGCCCGAGCACCACGGCGAGAGCCCGGTGCTCAGCGACGCCGAGCTGCGGGTGGCGACGCTGGCCGCGGAGGGATTCACCAACCGCGAGATCTCCGGGAAGCTGTTCATCACGGTCAGCACCGTGGAGCAGCACCTCACGAGGATCTTCCGCAAGCTCAACGTCACCCGCCGCACCGACCTGCCGACGAGCCTGGCCCGTGAGCACACCTGATCGGGTCTCACTCCGCGATGGCGGTGTGCATGACCCAGCGCAGCACCGGCAGATCCTCGCCGTCGACGGAGGTGTTCTCGCCCTGGTGCCGGAAGTGCTCGTACCCGGCGCCCAGCGGCAGCTTGAACGTCTCCTCGACGGCGACGACCCGCTGGATGCGGCGGTCGGCGGGCAGGTGCGGCGGGCCGCCGAGCAGGATGACCTTGAACTGGGACATGACTGCCTCCTTTCAGAGAGGGATGTTGGAATGGCGCCCTCTCGACTGCGGCGCCTCGGCGAGAGCCTCGGCCAGACGCAGCCGGGTGGTCTCGGGGGCGATGACCTCGTCCACGGCGCCCATCGCCAGCGCCCGCTGCACGCCGCCGGACACCCGCTGGTGCTCCTCGGTCAGGCGGGCCAGCAGCTCCGGCCGCGCCTCCTCCGGCGCGGCGGCCAGGACCTTGCGGTGCAGGATGCCGACCGCGGCCTCGGCGCCCATGACGGCCACCTCGGAGCCCGGCCAGGCGAAGACCCGCGTGGCGCCGAGCGACCGGGAGTTCATGGCGATGTAGGCGCCGCCGTAGGACTTGCGGGTGATGAGCGTGATGCGCGGGACGACGGACTCGGCGAAGGCGTGCAGGAGCTTGGCGCCGCGCCGTACGACCCCGCCCCACTCCTGGTCCACACCCGGCAGGTAACCGGGCACGTCCACCAGGACGAGCAGCGGGACGCCGAGCGCGTCGCACATGCGCACGAACCGGGAGGCCTTCTCCGCCGACAGGGAGTCGAGACAGCCGCCCTTGCGCAGCGGGTTGTTGGCCAGCACGCCGACCGTGCGCCCCCCGAGACGGCCGAGGCCCGTGCACATGTTCCCCGCCCACTTCGGCTGCAGTTCCTCGAAGCCGTCGTCCACGATGGCGCGGACGAGCTTGCGGGCGTCGTACGCGCGGCGCGGCGAGTCGGGCAGCAGGGAGCCGAGATCCCTGGGCTCGCTCAGCTCGGTGAAGTCGAAACCGCCGTGCCGGGTGAAGAACCCGGCCAGGCGGCGGGTCCTGCGGTAAGCCTCCTCCTCGTCGGCGACCGTGACGTGGGCGACGCCCGACTTGGGCCCGTGGGCTGCGGGACCGCCGAGGCCGGCCATGTCGATCTGCTCGCCGGTGACGGTCTTGACGATGTCGGGGCCGGTCACGAACAGGCGGGCGTCCTCCGTCATGACGATCACGTCGGTCAGCGCCGGGCCGTACGCGGCGGCGCCGGCGGCCGGGCCGAGCACGACGGAGATCTGCGGCACCACACCGGAGGCCTTGGTCATGGCGGCGAACATGCGGCCGACGCCGTCCATCGACTCCACCCCGTCGGCCAGCCGGGCGCCCCCCGAGTGCCACAGCCCGATCACAGGGGACCCCTGGAGCACCGCGATGTCGATCGCCTCGACGATGTGCTGGGCTCCGGCCGCGCCGAGCGCGCCGCCCTTGAGGGTGGCGTCGGTGCAGAAGGCCACCACGGGCGCCCCGTCCACCAGGCCGCGAACAGCGGTGACGCCGCTGCCGTCCTCCTCGTGAAGCGCGACTGCGGTGTCGGGGTCGAGCAGGCGGGAAAGGCGGACCGACGGCGCTCTCGTATCAGTGATTCGTTCTGACAGAACTGTCATCGCTGGATATTTCCTGACGCTCGGCAGTGGTTAATGGCAAAAGTGCCAAGATCACAACGCCCTGCCAACCCTTATTGTCCGGTTGCCGATGACAGCTTGTTGCCGCCCTTTCTGCGCGTTGACCCGGCTTCGTCATAGGCGCTTCCATATCGGGATCTTCACTTTTGGAGGACTGACGTGTCCCAATGGTCCTTACCTATCGTTTCCGCGCTTCTGGTCTCGCTGGCGGTTCCGCCGGGGGCCACCGTCCATTCCCCGCAGACCGACCCTGCCGCCCTGGTCAACGTCTTCCACGGCACCAAGGAAGCGGCTCCCGACTTCGGGCACGGCGGCGGCGGAGGGATGACCTTTCCCGGCGCCGTACTGCCGTTCGGCATGATGCAGTGGAGCCCTGACACCGTCAGAGAGGCCGGCGGCGGATACGCGTGGGAGGACAACCGCCTGCGCGGATTCTCCATGACGCACATATCCGGGCCCGGTTGCAACGGCGCCCAGGATTTCCCGATCATGCCGTTCTCCGGTGTCATCGGCCGCTCTCCCGCCACCAATGGCTGGGATTACGTCCAGACGTTCAAGCACGAGAATGAGAAAGGCCGGCCCGGCTCCTATTCGGCCACGCTCGACAGTGGCGTAGGGGTCGAACTGGCCGCCACCACCCGCGCCGGCGTCGGCCGCTTCAGCTTCCCGGCCGGCAAGCCCGGCACCGTGCTGCTCAACACCAGCGGCTCCATCAACGGCGTCGACGACGGCGAGACCAGGGTCAGCGGCAACACCGTCGAAGGCTGGATCCAGACCGGCGGCTTCTGCGGCCCGCCCATGCGCTACAAGGTCTACTTCCACGCCACCTTCGACCGGCCCGTCACCGCGTACGGCACGTGGAAGGACGACACGGTCACCCCCGGCGCCGCCCGCGTCAAGAACAACGGCCCCGCCCGCGTCGCGAACGCCGAGACCGTCGGCGACGGCGACGTCGTCACGAGCGGTCCGGGATCCGGCGCCTACCTGCAGTTCGACTCCGGCCAGCCGGTCCAGATGCGCGTCGGCCTGTCCTACGTGAGCATCGACGGCGCCAAGAAGAACCTCGCCGCCGAGGTCGGCACGCAGAACCTCGGCCAGATCAGCGACCAGGGCTACGCCGCCTGGAACAAGCGGCTCGGCCAGATCCGGGTCACCGGCGGCGGCGAGGACCGCCAGCGCACCTTCTACAGCAACCTCTACCACGCGCTCCTGCAGCCCCACGTCTCCGACGACGTGGACGGCCAGTACCCCGGCTTCGACCACAAGCCCAAGCAGGTACGGCCCGGCCGCCACCACTACGCGCTCTTCTCCGGCTGGGACATCTACCGCAGCGAGGTCCAGCTGATCGCCCTGCTCGACCCGGCCGTCGGCGCCGACATCGCCCAGTCGATGTACGACAACGCCCAGGCCGTCGGCAACGTCTGGGACCGCTGGTCCCACCAGATCGCGATCACCGGCGTCATGGTCGGCGACCCCTACCACTCCATCCTGGCCAGCATGTACGCCTTCGGCGCCCGCGACTTCGACGCCCAGAAGGCGGTCCAGGCGATGGCCGAGGCGGCCAGGAGGGTCGGCCCGCAGGACATCGGCAGCCCGCTGCTCGGCTACGACGAGCGCCCCGGCAACGCCGCCTACATGAGCCAGGGCTACGTGCCGATCGACCCCGCCACCACCCTGGAGTACACGGTCGCCGACTTCGGCATCGCGCAACTGGCCGCCCGGCTCGGGCAGACGCAGATCGCGCAGGAGTTCACCGCCAGGTCGCAGAACTGGCAGAACCTCTACAACCCGGCCAACGCCTGGATCCAGCCCAGGGCCAAGGACGGCTCGTTCGTCTCGCCGTTCGACCCGGCCAGCATGCAGCTGTACGTGGAGGGCAACGGGGCGCAGTACCACTGGATGGTGCCGCACAACGTGCGCGGGCTGTTCAACGTGATGGGCGGCAACGCGCAGGTGCTGCCGCGCCTGGACGCCTTCTTCAAGAAGCTCAACGCCGGTCCGCACGAGCCGTACGCCTACCTGGGCAACGAGCCCTCGCTGGCCACGCCGTGGCTCTACGCGTGGGCGGGCCGGCCGTACCGGACGCAGGAGCTCGTGCGCCGGGTGCAGCAGGACCTGTTCAAGTCGGGGCCCGACGGGCTGGTCGGCAACGACGACCTGGGCGCCATGGGCTCCTGGTACGTGTGGTCGGCGATGGGGCTCTTCCCCGCGATCCCCGGCCGGGCGGAGCTGATGGTCAACACGCCGCTGTTCGACAGCGTCACCGTCACCAGGCCGCAGGGCACGATCACGATCAGCGCGCCCGGCGCCGCCGCCAACCCCTACGTGCAGACCTTGCGGGTGAACGGCGCCGCCACCGGCAAGGCATGGCTGCCCGAGTCGTTCGCGCAGCAGGGCGGGCGGCTGGACTTCACGCTCGGCGCCAAACCCAACACCCAGTTCGGCAGCGAGACCTGGAACGCGCCCCCGAGCTTCGGCGAGGGCGTCAAGCCGTACCTGGCCGGGCTGAGTCCGGGCAGCGGGCCGGTCGAGCCGGGCGGCAGCTTCAGCAGCGAGCTGGCCGTGCAGTCGTCCGGGCGGGCGCAGTCCGTCGCCTGGACGGCCAAGGCGCCGGCCGGGGTCACCGTGACCCCCGCCGCCGGGATCCTGCGCGTCCCGGCGGGCGGCAAGGCCACGCAGAAGGTGGTCGTCTCGGTGAGCCCCGGCATGGCCACCGGGTTCCAGGAGGTCGACTTCGTGGCCGGGGAGGTGAGTACGGGCGTGCGGCTCAACGTCGCCCAGCGCGGCACCGTCGCCTGGGCGCAGAACGGCGCCGGCGTCGGTGACCCGGACCATCCGGGCATCGCCAACCTCGACGGCTTCAACTTCAGCTACTCCAACGAGGGGCTGGCGGCCAACGGGTTCGTGCCCGGCAGGCCGTACAAGTGGAAGGAGTTCGAGTTCACCTGGCCCGACCGCAAGCCCGGCGAGTGGGACCACCTGCGGGTGGGCAGCGGGCCGGTCGAGGTGAAGGCGCCGCCCGGGGCCTCGAAGGTGGCGTTCCTGGGCTCGGCCACGTTCGGCTACCCCGAGGTGGACGTCACGATCACCTACACCGACGGCACCACCGGCACCGGCAAGCTGGGCCTCAGCGACTGGATCCTGAACTTCAGCAGCGCCCAGCCGCAGCACGGCAACGAGATCGTGGCCAAGCTCCCCAACCGGTTGTTCGGCGGTTCGTGGGCGTTCCAGCCGATCCCGTCGTACCTGTTCGCCGCCCAGCCGATCGCGCTGGACCCGTCGAAGCAGGTGCGCAGCCTGACCTTCGGGCCCGTTCCCGAAGGCGCCATGCACCTGTTCACCTGGGCGTTCGCCTAGGTGGCTAGGAGGGGGCGGCGTCCAGGTAGACCCAGGCGCCGCCCTCTCTGACGAACCTGCTCACCTCGTGCGTATAGCCCGCCGTGCCCGCCTGGGTGAAGTGGGCGCGGAACTCCACGGTCCCCTCGGTGTGGATCGCGCTGCCCGCCGTGGCCGCGACGATCTCCAGGCGGTCCCAGCGCAGCCCGCGCTCGATCTCCACCCGGCCGGGCCGGGTGCGCGGGTGCCAGGTGCGCAGCAGGTACGCGGAGTCGCCCACGGCGAAGGCGCTGTAGCGCGAGCGCATGAGCTGCTCGGCGCTCACCGCCCGCGCCTGGCCGCGGTGCAGCTTCCCGCAACACTCGGCGTAGAGGGCGGGCAGCCCGCAGGGACAGGGACGCTTGGCCATGGGCCCATCGTGTCAGGTGTAGATGACCGCCAGGAACCTGACCAGGATCTCCTCCCGCTTGGCCGCGGGCAGCGCGTCCAGGATCGAGTTGACCACGGCCATCCCCGGCTGGCCGCCGCCCCCGAGATCCACCCCCACCGCCGCCGCCAGGTCGCCGAACTCCCGGTCGCCGAGCGCGTCGAGATCCAGCTCCGCCACCATCTCGACCAGCCCGTCCGGCACCTGCGCCGGTCCGCGTTCCCTGGCCGCCTCCGCCGAATCGGCGATCACCCGCAGCATCGCGTCGACGCCCTTGAGCGTGGCGCCGGTGACCGTGATGTGCAGGTTGGCGGGGATTCCGGCGTACGACAGCTGCGGCTGGATGAACCACCCGCGCGCCCGCGCCTCGTCGGCCAGCACGAAGACGTCGATCTCGCATGAGGTGAACGCGATCAGCGACCCGGCCGGGTCCCCGAGCACCCGCAGCCCCGGAATCGCCGCCAGCCCCTCACGCAGCCGCCGCGCCGCCTCCAGCGTGTCCCGCCCCAGCTCCCGGTACCCCTCGTGACCCAGCATCCGCAACGTCGCCCACGCGCCGCCCAGCGGCCCCGCCGACTTCGAGCTCTGCACGGTCGCGTTGATCACCGTGTATCCCGGCCAGGCCGCCGACGCGAAGTACGCCTTCCTGCGCATCGCCGGATCGGCGAACAGCACCACCGAGGCGCCCTTGGGCGCGTAGCCGAACTTGTGCAGGTCGCAGGAGATCGACGTCACCCCCGGCACCGACAGGTCGAACGGCGGCACCTCCGCCCCCGCCTCCCGCAACCACGGCAGCAGCCACCCGCCCACGCACGCGTCCACATGACACGGCACCCCCGCCGCGGCCGCGACCGCGGCGACCTCCGCCACCGGATCGACCACACCCTGCGGATACGACGGCGCCGACGCCACCACCAGCACCGTGTCCCCGTCGATCCTCTCCCGTACGGCCGCCGCCGCCACCTTGAACGTCTCCAGGTCCACCGGCACCGCCCTGACCTCCAGGCCCAGGTAGTGCGCCGCCTTGTGGAAGGCCGGATGCGCCGTCACCGGCACCACCATGTTCGGCCCGGCCCGTCCCGCCGCGTCCCGCGCCGCCTTGACCGCCAGCATGATCGACTCGGTGCCGCCGCTGGTGAAGATCCCGTGCCCGCCGCCGAGCACCGCCGCCACCTCGCCGACGACCTGCTTCTCCATCTCCACCACGCTGGGGAAGGCGGTCGGGTCGAGGGTGTTGACCTCCAGCATCTCGAAGTAGGCACGGGCCGCGGCGTCGTGCACCTCCGGCCGGCCCGTGTCGTACACATAGGCGGTCACCTGGCCGCCGCGTACCGGCAGGTCGTGCCGCTTCAGCGCGGCGATCTCGGCCAGCAACTCCTCGGCGGTGCTCACACGGTCTCCTTCTGGGCTTCTGCATGGGGTACGGCCAGCCGGCCGTACCAGGTGATGAGGGGAAGGCTGAGCAGCATGAGCGCGGCCGGGAGCGCGGTGAAGCCGAGCAGCATGCCGGTGAGCGCCTGCGCTGTCTGCCCGGCTTGTGTGGCAGTGGCCGACGTGAAGCCCGACAGGGCGAGCACGGCGGCGAACAGGCCCGGCCCGAGCGCCAGCCCCGCCGTCTCCCCCGCCGTCCACAGGCCGGTGAACGCGCCCGCCTGCGCCTGGCCGGTGCGGGCGGTGTCGGCGTGGACGGTGTCGGGCAGGAGCGAGAGCGGCAGCAGTTGCAACGCGGCGTAGCAGACCCCGGCCACGGCGGTCAGCGCCAGGGTGGCGGCCAGCGAGCGTGCGGCGATCGCCGGGACCAGCCCGAGCGCGGCCAGCCCGAAACCCAGCGTGGCGGCGAGGTAGCATCGCACGTGCCCGTACGCGCGGGCCAGCCGGGACCAGGCGGGCACCGCCAGCAGGCTCGGCCCGACCAGGCAGACGAACATCAGCGACGTCAGGCTGTAGTCGCCCAGCCGGTGCGCGGCCACGTACGGGGCGCCGGCCAGCATCACCGCGACCCCGAGAGCCTGCGTCACGAAGGCGGCCAGCAGCGCGAAGAACGGCCGGTTCCCCCGAGCCATGCGGAACGCGGCGACCGGGCCGAGCTGGTGCGGGCCGGGCCGCGACGTGACCCAGCGGGTGCCCAGAGTGGCCCCGACCAGGGCCGCCGCCATGACCGCACCGACCGCGACCCCCATGACCGCGTACCCGGCCCTGCCGCCGCCCGCCAGATCCACCACCGCCGGGGCCAGCCCGCCAGCCACCAGGATGCCCGCCGTCAGGCAGACCACCCGCCACGACATGATCCTGGTCCGTCCGCGCCGGCCCCCGGCCATCTCGGCGGGCAGCGCGACATAGGGCACCTGGAAACACGCGAACGCCGTGGCGGCCAGCAGGAACGCTCCTCCGGCCCAGGCCACGGCGAACCCCGTGCCGCCTGCCGGTACCGCGAACATCAGGGCGAAGGCCACCGGCAGCGCCACCGCGCCGGCCAGCAGCAGCCTGGTCCTGCGGCCGGTGCGTACGGCCTCGCGGTCGCTCGCGGCGCCGACCAAGGGGTTGAGCAGGACGTCCCAGATCTTGGGCGCGACCAGCACGGCGCCCGCGATGGCGGCCGGGACGGCGAGGACGTCGGTGAGGTAGTAGAGCAACAGGAGACCGGGCACCGCCGAGAACACCCCGGTCCCGACAGACCCGACCCCATACCCGAACAACCTGCCCCGGCCGAGTCTGCGCTGCGTGCCGTCGTTGGGCACCTGCTGTGTGCCGTCGTTGGGCGGCTCTTGTGGGCTGTCAGCTGGTGGCTCTTGTGGGCCTTCGGTTGGTGGCTCTTGGGTGCCGTTGTTGGGCGGCGGGGTCACGGCAGGGTGCCGGGGAGGGCGAGGGCGCGGTGGACGGTCTGGTGCAGATGGGTGCGGAAGCGGCGGGACGCGGCCACGTCGCCCGCGCCCCTGCGGTTGCCGTCGGCGTCCAGGATCCCGCCCTTGGCGAACCCGTGCACGCACCAGATGACCGACCACATGGCCATCTCGACGTCCACGACCGGGTCGATCACACCGGCGGCGACGGCGGGTTCCAGGGCGCGGGTGACGGCGTCGACGAGCGGGCGTACGTACTGGCGTTCCAGGTCGGTGAGGTCACTCGCGTCGGACAGCCAGCGGTGCATCCACAGCGCGGGCACCTCGGGGTGCTCAAGGCAGAAGTCGAGATAGTCGTCGATGAGACGGTGGATGGCATCGACCGGATCGGCCCCTGACATCCGGGCCAGCGACGCTTCCAGCGTGGCGCGCTCGGCGGTGTGGGCGCGTTCCATCACGGTGAGGTAGAGCTCGCGCTTGCCGCCCACGTGGTAGTTGACGGTGGCGATGTTGAGCCCGGCCGCGTCGGCGATCTGGCGGGTGGAGGTGCCGTCGTAGCCGAGCGCCGCGAACAGCTGCGTGGCCACCTTGACGATGTTCTCCTGGGGATGCACCCCGTCACCATATTCCGGACATTTCCCTCAGTCAATCACTTGATGGAGACGGCCTCACCACACCCCCCAAGCCCGCCTCGGCCGGAGCCATGGCGGGCGTTGAGGGTGGTTAGCGTTGCTGGTCGGTGAGGGTGTCGAGGGCTTGCGAGAGCCGTTCCATGGCTGCCAGGCAGGCGGGCCAGTCGTCGCCCACCGCGTCGGCGATCCGTTCGGCCATCTTCTGGTGGTCCGGGCCGATCCGCTCCACGGCGGCGAAGCCCTCAGGGGTGGGCCGGAGGAGCTTCGCCCGGCGGTGCGCCGGGTTCGGCAGGTACTCGGCCAGCCCCTTCTCCACCAGCAGGTCCGCGATCCGCTGCACGCTCTGCCGGGTGATCCCCATGACGCGCGCGATGCCCGCCACCGGCAACGGCTCGCGCAGCACCGCGCCCAGCACCTGCCACCAGGCGGCGGTGAGCCCGGCCGGGCGGGCCAGTTCCTCGGCGATCGCGAGGAACTGGCCGTTGAGCCGGAACGAGGTGATCGCGCTCCCGGACAGCAGATCCGCCTCTTCGCTCACGACTGCCCGGCGGCCTCAAGCGCCGCGAAGGCCGAGGCGTCACTGTTCTTGAACAGCCGGAACCACGCGTCCAGCACCTCCGGCTCGTAGACACCGAGCCGGGCGAAGATCTCGCGGGCGAACGCCTCGGGCTCGGTCGCACCCGCCGTGATGACGTTGTCCGCGGTTACGGCGTCCGCCTCGACGTAGAGCTCCGCGCCCTTGTACCCGGGCACCGTCATCGTCAGGAACTCCAGCACGTTGCTGGTGTGCGCGCGCCCGTCGAGCAGCCCCTGCCTGGCCAGCCCCACGGTCGCACCGCAGATCCCCGCGACCGGGACGCCCGCCTCCACGAACTCCCTGGCCTTACGCCCGAACGCGTCGAGCTCCCCGCTCACCCAGGTGTCGGCGCCGGGAAGGATCAGCAGCTCGCTGTCCTGGGGAGAGAGCTGGTCGAGCGTGATGTCGGGCACGATCCGCATGCCGCCGGAGGTGACGACCGGGTCGAGGGTCTCGCCGACCACGACGATCTCGAACCCGCCGGGCTCGCGGTGCCAGGCACCGTTGCGGAGGTGGGCGGTGGCGTGCCCGGTCTCCCAGTCGGCGAGGGTGTCGTACACGGCGTGGTGAACTGTTTTCGTCATGACAGTATTCTGTCATGACGACAGCATGCTGTCAACTCTCCATCTCCCGCAACCTCCACAACCCTCTGGACCTGAAGAGTGCTCCAACCCCCGGGGAGAGCGCCGCGGAGACACGGAACGCCTCGGGCCACGCAGGCTCCAGGAGAGCGGAGCTCGGACACGGGCGGCACGGGGTCCTCGGGGCGAGAGCGGGATCCGGAGACGGGCAGGGGGTGGGTGGGGGGCGTGCGAGGATGGCCTCTATGGCAGAGATCGTCGGCGGAGGCATTCCGGTCAACGACGCCGAGCGAAGGGTGATCGCCCACCTGCGCGACCACGCTCCCCAAGATTGGCTCCTGCTGCACAACGTCGAGGTCCCCCGAGGCGACGACCTGTTCGAGGTGGACCTGATCGTCCTCACGCCCCACTCCCTCGTGGTGGTGGACGTCAAGGGCACGCGGGGCCGGATCGAGGTCTCGGGCGGACGGTGGTTCCCGCAGCGCGGCGGCGCGGTCGGCTCGCCGGTCACCAAGCTCAGGGGCACGGCCAGGGCGCTGAAGGGCCTGCTGGTCGACGCCCACCGCAGGCTTGAGCGCGTCTACGTCGACAGCCTCGTGGTCCTGACCTCCCCCGACGCCGAGCTGTCCGACCCGTCCGGCCGCGACGCCGTGAACGTCGCCGACCTCGACGCCCTGATCCCCACGCTGGCCGACGTGACGCGGGTGCGCCGCGGCGGCAGTCCCGACGTACGCCCCTATGTGACCGCGATCCTGGACGCCCTCCACCAGTCCGTACGGCGCAGCACCGCCCCGCCGAGGTTCGGCAACTGGGAGGTGGAGGAACAACTGGGCGGCGACGCCAAGGTGACCGAATACCGGGCCTTCAACGCCACCCTGCCGGGCAGCGAGACCGTCCTGCTCCGCGTCTACCAGGCCGACCCCCTGGCCGACCAGCCCAGCCGGGTCGCCGAACGCCAGCGCATAGCCAACGCCTACCAGTCTCTGACCCGCATCCCGCCCCACCCGAACGTGGTGCGTTCCCGCGACTTCTTCGCCATCGACGACGAGAGCCGCTTCGTCCTGGTCCTGGACGACGTGCACGGCCAGGCCCTGCACGTACGGCAGAGCGCCCGCCTGACCGTCGTCCAGGACATGCTGCGCGGCCTGGCCCACGCCCATGCCAACGGCGTCATCCACCGCGCCCTCACCCCGGCCAGCGTGCTGGTGACTGACGAGGGCCACGCGGTGCTGACGGGCTTCGACTACGCCAAGCCGGGCGCCCGCAACTTCACCGTCGCCCACGAACTCGGCAACGTCCTCGACATGCACTACGTGGCCCCGGAGTGCCAGGAGGGCCCGGACCGCATGACCCCGGCCTCGGACGTGTACGCCGCGGGCGTGATCGCCTACCAGCTCCTGACCGGCGGCCTGCCGGAAAACACGGAGGACACGGACGCCAAGGATGTTCCCGAGGTCGTGACCAGGATGCTCGACGACGCCCCTGCCAGGCGGCCCACCGCCGCGGACAGCCTGGCGTCCCTGGAGGGCATTCGTCAGGAATCCCGTCTCAGGCGCCTCTTCCGCCGCGTACTGTCTTGATCATGGATGTTTCACTGCGTCCTGTGCGCGAAGACGACCTACCCTTCCTCAATCACCTGACCAACGACCAAGAGGGCTCGGGGGCCCACCAGTGGTACGGCTGGCACGACCCGCACCACCACCGCCGGCGCTGGGAGGAGAACGGCTTCCTCACCGACGAGGGCGGTTATCTGATCATCACGAGAGACGACGACCGGCTCGGCTTCCTGTCGTGGCACAAGCAGATGACCAGCAGGGTCTCCTTCTGCTACGAGATGGGGCTCATCGTCGCCCCCGAGTTCCGCGGCCGGGGTTACGGGACGCTCGCCCAGCGGCTGCTGGTCAGATACCTGTTCGACCACTCGACGGTGAACAGGATCCAGGCCGCCACCGAGCTGTCCAACCTGGCCGAGCAGCGGGCGCTGGAGAAGGCCGGGTTCACGAAGGAGGGTGTCCTGCGGGGTATCGGCTTCCGGGCCGGCCATTGGCAGGACGGGGTTCTGTACAGCATTCTGCGCGCCGACCTCAACTAGAGGCTGCGGCGCAGCGTGCTCGCGTGCTCCAGGTAGTCGTTGGCGAGAAGGGTGCGTCCGGCCGAGCGGTGCAGTTCGCCGAGCATCTCGGTGGTCTGCGCCTCGCCGCTGCGGTCGCCGAGTTCCTGGAAGACCTCCAGGGAACGTTCGAGTCCGGCGGAGGCCGGCGCCCACTCGCCGCGTGCCA
Source organism: Nonomuraea sp. NPDC059023 (assembly GCF_042740095.1). Taxonomy (NCBI): domain Bacteria; kingdom Bacillati; phylum Actinomycetota; class Actinomycetes; order Streptosporangiales; family Streptosporangiaceae; genus Nonomuraea; species Nonomuraea sp. NPDC059023. Next base: position 211,613 of record NZ_JBHYIO010000015.1, read on the forward strand.
CCTGGAGCCCGGCGAGGCTCTGCATGGCGTAGGCGCCGCAGTGCCGGTCGCCGAGCGATTCGAAGATGTCGAGGGCGTGCCGGTGGAAGGAGACGGCCTGCTGGAGCCGGCCGATCTGCAGGCTCACGCAGCCTTCCCGGTGGGAGTCGCCGAGTTCCTGGGCCAGCCGCATGGCCTGTTTGAGCCATTTGCCCGCCTGGGCCAGGTCGCCGTTCCTGAGGCAGAGGCGGCCGATGGCCTGGCGGACGAAGGCCTCGCCGTTCTGGTCGCCCGCGGCGAGAAACATGGCCAGCGCCCGCCGGTAGTGACCGAGCGCCTTGGCCACGTCGCCCCGGAACTGCCGGACGGCGCCGAGGCCGCACAGCGTGGTGGCCTCGGCCCTGGTGTCGCCGAGTTCGCGGAAGATGCGGCGGGCGCGGCTGAACTGGCCCGCCGACTCCTCGTATCTGTCCTGGTAGAGGCTGACCTGGGCCAGGCCTCTGAGCATGGCGGCCTCGCCGTACCTGTCGCCTGAGGAGCGTGCGGCGGCGAGGGCGAGCGCGTGCGTGCGGGACCAGGCGTCGAAGTGGCAGTGCAGGTCGAAGTAGGGGACCATCGCGGCGGCCAGCCCCCACGCCGACGCCGCGAGTCCGGCCTCGGCGGCCACGCGCACGGCGCCGACCAGGGTGTCGTGCTCGGCCTCGAACCAGCCGGTGGGGTCGGCGGTCAGCCGGTCGAGCGTGCGGGCGGGCAGCTGCCAGCGCGGCGCCCGGTCGGAGGTGAGGCTGAAGACGACGGTGGGCAGGCGGGTCATGGCGTGCTCGGTGGTGGCCGTCCATGCCGCCAGTACGCGGCCGAGGGCTTCGGGGTCGGCATGCCGTTCGAGCGCGTGGGCGCCGATGAGGCCGGGCACCACGTAGCGCGGCTGGCCCACGGGGTCGGTGCCGACGAGCCTGAGCAGGTTGGCGTCGACGAGCAGGTCGGTCACGTCGTCGGCGCGCGGGCGGTCGAGCACGGCGCCGACCACCCAGCCGGGCTGCGCCTGGCCGCCGAGCAGGCCGAGCGTGCCGAGCGTGCGCGCCGCCTCGTCGGGCAGCGCCGCGTAGCTGCGGTCGAGGCTGGCGCGTACCTCCTTGAGCTCGCCGAGCAGGTCCTCTTCGAGCCTTTCCTTCAGTACGGCCAGCGACCACCCCGGCCGGGCGGCCAGCCGGGCACCCGCGCTGCGCACGGCCAGCGGCAGCCCGCCGCAGGCGGCCACGATCGCCCGCGCGGACTGCGGTTCCCTGGCCACCCGGTCGACGCCGGCGATCCGGCCGAGCAGGCGCAGCGCGTCGGCGGGCGGCAGCTCGCCCAGGTCGAGCTGGAGTGCGCCGGGCAGCTCGGTGATCTTCCTGCGGCTGGTGACGATCACCGCGCAGCCGTTGCCGGGCAGCAGTGGCCGGATCTGGTCCGCGCCGTCTGCGTCGTCGAGCAGGATGAGCATCGGCCGCTCGGCCAGCACCGTACGCAGCAGCGCCGACCGCTCGTGCACCGTGGGCGGCGGCGTGTCCACCCCCAGCGCCCGCAGCGCCTCGGCGAGCAGTTCGCCGGGTTCCCTTCCGGCCAGGTCCAGGTAGAGCTGCCCGGCGGGGTAGCGTTCCCGCAGCGCGTGCCCGGCATGTACGGCCAGCGCCGTCTTGCCCGCCCCCGGCGGCCCCGACACGATCGCCACCCCGAACGACGCCGCCAGCGTCGCGAGCGCCTCGGCCCGCCCGGTGAAGTCCGGCAGGTCGGGCGGCAGTTGCCTGGGCACGACCGGCGCGCCCTCGTCGGCGAGGATCGTCTCGTAGGCCCGGCGCAGGTCGGCCCCGGGTTCGACGCCGAGTTCGTCGACGAGCTGGGCCCGGATGAGGCCGTACGCCTTGAGCGCCTCGGCCTTCCTGCCGCTGCGGTGCAGGGTCAGCAGGAGTTGCTGCCACAGGTCCTCGCGGTAGGGGTGTTCGGCGATCAGGCTTCTCAGCAGGGCGATGGCGCCGGCCTGGTCGCCGCCTTCCAGGTGGTGGGCGATCAGGTTCTCGGCGGCGCGCAGCCGTACCTCCAGAAGGGGTTCGAGCCGGCGGTCCCAGAGCGGGCTGCCGGGCAGGTCGGCCAGCGGCGCGCCGCGCCAGAGCGCGAGCGCGCCGGCGTAGTCGCCGCGGGTCACCAGGTCCTCGAACACGAGCAGGTCGAGCGCGCCGCCGGGCACGTCGATGGCGTAGCCGCTGCCGTCGCCGCGCAGGTGGCCGCCGCCGAGGTCGGTGCGTAAGGAGCTGACGTAGGTACGGATGTTGGCCTGGGCCGAGCGCGGCGGCCGCTCCGGCCAGAGGATCTCGACAAGTTGGTCGGCGCCCACCACGTGTCCCGCGTTCAGCAGGAGGGTGGCGAGCAGCATGCGGGGTTTCTTGCCGGAGACCCGCACGGGGTCGCCGGCGGACCTGACTTCCAACGGTCCGAGCACATGAAAAGTGACCGACATGACCGCATCCGCTCCTTTATGGAGACCTGACAGCCCTTTGTATCTGTTCTGGACGTTTCTTGTGCGGCTTATGCACACCCTGGTCTCAGAGATCCCAGAACCCCCCGAGAGGATCACCATGAAGCTCAGAGGAGCAGTGGTCGCAGGCGTCACCCTCTTACTCAGCCTCGGCGCGATGCTGACCACGGGGTCAGCCGCGTCGGCCGACCCAGAGCCGTTCTCCGCGGAAGCGGAGATCCTTGCCACCAACTTCCAGCTGCCGTTCCCCTGTGGACAGAGCTGGACGGGCAACTCCAGCGCGAGCAGCGCGCACCAGTCGTGGGAGATCGATTTCAACCGCGGCGGCAGTGCCGACGCCGACCTCGGCGACCCGGTGGTCGCCGCCGCGTCGGGCACCGTGGTGATCTCGGCGCACCAGGGCTCCACCAACGGTTACGGCAACCTGGTCAAGATCGACCATGGGAGCGGCTGGACCACCTACTACGCCCACCTGAACGTCCGCTCGGTCAGCGCGGGCCAGGCCGTCTCCCAGGGCCAGCAGATCGGCACCGTGGGCAAGACCAGCAAGCCGGGCAACAACATCAGCGCCCACCTGCACTACGAGGTACGGCAGGGCGAAGGCTACCCGGGCAACATCCGCAAGGCCGTCTTCAACGGAACCACCTTCGGCTACCCGGTCCAGACGCTGACCTCCAGGAACTGCGGCGGGTCCAGCAACCCGTACACCCCCGAGCAGGTCTGCGGGGCCGGCTACGGCGTCGTCGACTCGGCGGCCCTCGGCTCCAGCGGCACCGTCTACCTGCTCTACAACAACTCCAACGGCTACAACTGCGTGGTCACGCTGAAGAAGACCTCGCTCGGCACCGCCTCCCCGGTGACGGCGTACCTGGAAGTCCAAGGAAGCGCCCGGATAACCGATTCGGGCAACTTCAGCTACTACGCGGGCCCGGTCAGGGCAGCGGCCCCCGGCAAGTGCGTCAAGTGGGGCGGCAAGGCCGGGACAGCCACGTACGACTCCCCCTTCGAGCACTGTGGATCATGAAACTGAGAATTCTCTTGCTGGCCGGACTTCTCGTGATGTCCGGCCAGCAGGCCGCGACGGCCTCCGCTGAATCCAGCCCGCTCGCCGACGCCTTCGACAAGGCGGCCAGCGGCTACGACGTCCCGCGCGACCTCCTTGCCGCGCTGGCCTACGCAGAAACCCACCTCGACGGCCACCGGGGCGAGCCGAGCGCCAGCGGCGGATACGGCCTGATGCACCTGGTTCCGAAGGCTCTTGAGGAGGCGGCCGAGCTCACCTCCACCCCGGCCGACCGGCTCAGGACCGACGACGCGGCGAACGTGCTCGGCGGCGCCGCCGTACTGCGGGCCAAGGCGGACGCGCTCGGCATGGACGCGAGCGCGCGCAAGGACCCGGCGCGGTGGTACGCGGCGATCGGCGCCTACGGCGGCGCGAAGAGCACCGCCAACATCTACGCCGACGCCGTCTACGAGGCGCTGTCCAGCGGTTTCGAGGCCAAGGGCGTGCGCGTCAAGCCGCAGGCCGTGCAGCCGGAGCGCGGCGAGGACTACACGCCGTTCGCCGCCGCGGCGGTCGACTACCCCGGCGCGCTGTGGTCGGCGGCCAGTTCCTCCAACTACACGGTCGCCAACCGCCCGTCCAGCGCGGCGATCAACAAAATCGTCATCCACGTCGCGCAGGGCTCCTACGCCGGGACGATCTCCTGGTTCAAGAACCCGGCGGCCAAGGTCTCCTCCCACTACGTGGTTCGCTCGTCCGACGGGCAGATCACGCAGATGGTGCGCGAGAAGGACGTCGCCTGGCACGTCAAGGGCGCCAACACCAACAGCGTCGGCATCGAGCACGAGGGCTACATCAGCGACGCCTCGTGGTTCACCGACCAGATGTACCGCGCGTCCGCGGCGCTGACCCGCAACATCGCCGACCGCCACGGCATCCCGAAGACCCGCGCGAACATCGTGGGCCACGTCGAGGTGCCCGGCAACGACCATACCGACCCGGGCCCGAACTGGGACTGGAACAAGTTCATGAGCTACGTGACCGGCGGCAGCGGCAACCCGCACACGCCCGAGTCGGTCTGCGGCACCGGCTACAAGATCATCGACTCGCAGGCGCTCGGCAGCGCGGGCACGGTCTACCTGCTCTACAACCCGGCCAACGGCAACAACTGCGTGGTCACGATCAAGCACACCTCGCTGGGTACGGCCACCGCGACCAGCGCCTTCCTTGAAGTCCAGGGCAGCCCGAGGACCACCGACTCCGGCAACTTCTCCTACTACGCCGGACCGGTCAGAGCGGCCGCACCGGACAAGTGCGTCAAGTGGGGAGGTTCCGCAGGCAGCTCCACCTACACGAGCCCGTTCGAACACTGCGGCTAGAAACCCTGCGTGTGGGCCACTGACCTGGCCCACACGTAGTCGGGCTGTCCGGCCGGACCCCGGTGGATCTCGCTGACCAGCCGCAACGCCCCCGGCACCGCGTGCGCGGCCAGCCTCCCCGCGCAGTGCGCGGCCAGCTCCTCCAGCGACAGCGCCGCGACGGGCGCCACGACCGCCGTCACCCGCTGCCCGGGACCGCCGACCACCACCGCGTCGTACACCGCCGGATGCGCCCGCACCACCGCCTCCACCTCCTCGGCGCGCACCCTCCCGCCGCCGGTACTGATCACGTTGGCCGCGCGCCCGAGCAGGGTGACGCTCCCGTCCTCCTCGACCCTGGCCAGGTCGCCGGGCACCGCCCACCTGCGGCCCTGGGCGTCGCACGGGAAGTCCGCGCCGTTCCAGTAGCCGCGCGCGACCCGCCCGGTCCTGCCCAGCACACCCTCCTCGCCGGGAGCGGCGGGCTCAAGACCATCAGCAAGTACGGCCGCGCCGTCCGCCAGCCCGAACCCGGCGCCCATCGCCTGGCAGGCCAGACCGGACTCGGCGGCGCCCAGCGCGTCCACGATCGCCGCGAGACCGGGAACCGCCGCCCGCAACCCCGCCTTGGTCCGCCCCGACATGGCCGCCGCGCCCGTCACCACCGCCATGAGCCCGGCCAGCTCCCCCGGCCGCACCGCCGCCAGCAGCGGCCTGGCCATCGCGTCGCCGGTCAGCACCATGACCTGGGCCCGCTCCGCGTCGGCCAGCCGGACGACCGCGCGAGGGTCGAAGCCGTGCCCGGTCCACAGGATGAGCGTGCCGCCCGTGGTGTGACAGGTCCAGCCGAGCCACTGCCCGGCGGCCTGGGCGAGCGGCGCGCAGACCAGCATCCGCAGCCCCGCCCCGGCCGCGGCGTTCTCGGCGACCTGCTCCGGCGAGGCGACCGGCTCGCTCACGAACGATCCCATCGCGGCGAAGAACACGTCCTCGTGCCGCCAGAGCACGCCCTTCGGGCGACCGGTCGTACCGGCGGTGTAGATCAGGTAGTGATCGTCGCCGGAGCGCTCCCGGGGTTCCGGCATGCTCCGGGGAAGGGCCACCGCCCGCTCGTACGGCGGGCCGTACGCGATCGTGTTCGTGAACCACGGCACCCGCCGCAGCAGACCCGCCTCGCCCACCAGAGCGGCGCACCCGGAGTCGCGCAGCACGTGGGTGAGGTCGTCCTCGCGGCAGCGGTGGTCGAGGTTCACCGGCACCGCTCGCAGCTTGAAGCAGGCGAGTTCGCTCTCCTTCCACTCGGCTCTGTTGCGCGCGAGGATGCCGACCCTGTCGCCCCGCCCGACCCGCATCCCGCTGAGGTGGCAGGCGAACCTGGTGGCGCGTTCGTCCAGCTCGCGGTAGGTGAGGCGGCGCTCGCCCGCGACCAGCGCCGTCCGGCCGGGCACCGCCCGCGCCACGCTCTCGAACAGGTCGGCCAGGTTGAAAGTGCGGCTCACCGGTCAAGATTGCGCAGCCCGCACCACCTGTTGTCCAGACCCATCAGAAGGTGTCGATGACGTCCACGACGTAAAGGAGCGGTCCACCGCCCGGAACGCCGATGCCGCCGGTGGTCGTGAAGCCCTTGACGGCCGGGACGATGACGGCCACGCGGCTCCCGACGGCCTTACCCGTCAGCGCCTCGACCCAGCCGGGCGGCACCGCCCCGGGTACGAGCGTGAAGCCGCGCGGGCCGCCGCGCCGGACAGAGGAGTCGAAGACCGTGCGCGCGGGCCACCTGGCGCCGACGTACTGCACCACGACCTTGGCTCCCGCCTCGACCACCGGGCCGGAGCCGTCGATGAGCGTGCGCGAGGGTCCCGGCGCCCGGAGGTCCGCGGGGAGCTCGGGTAGCCCCTCCCCGAGCAGGCGGGCGTCGGCCGGGTAGCCGCCGAGGATGTCGAACACCGCCACCAGCGTCTCCCCCGGGCCGACGCCCGCCGGAGCCCCGTCGCCCGCCGGGCCGACCAGCATCACGCGGCTGCCCGCCGCGTGCCCGGCCAGCGCCTCGTGCCAGGCGTCCGGCACCTGCCCGCCGCCGAGCACCACGGTGGCGGGCTGGCGGGTGTCATAGGTGTTCATGTACGGCTTGTTGCCCTCCCACCGGCGTACCTCGACATCGGTGACCACCACGTCCCCCTTCTGCGTCACCCGCCCGCCGCCCTCCCAGAGCACGGTGACCCGCGGCTCCCGGTCCGGGCGCCCGGTGGGCAGGCTGATGACCGGCTTGGTGCCGAAGGCGCCGGACACGCTCGGCGTGGCGGTGGCGAGCCCGCAGGAGGTCACGAGCCCGCACGAGGCGGCGAACCCACAGGAGGTGGCGAGCCCGCACGAGGCGGCGAGCAGGATTGCGGCAAAACAGATCAGTCGCACACTTCGCTTCTTTGCCGCGATCACTCCAAGGGATTGGCATCTACCCCCAAAACCACACGGCCGATGCCCTCTCAGGATGCGGCATGCTGGGTGGGTGAGCAGGCCCAACCTCGCGCGGCGGGTGGCGGAAGCGGCCGAGATCGCGCTGACCCACCGCAAATACGTGACCTTCGTCGACGTCGTCACCGGCCTGCGCTGGCTGCACACGCGGCACGTCGACACCTGGCGCCAGGGCCGGGCCGCCACGCTGGCCGACCTTGCCGCCGTGGACGACGACCGGCTGCTGGACGCCGCCGCCCACCTGCGAGAATGGGCGCTGGGCAAGGGGCTGCGGCCGGTGGCGGCGCCGTACGTGTCCAGCAGCCGCGACCGCCGCGACCTGCGCTTCACCAGAGACGGCGACCAGGAGCCCTACAGGACCCACTGGCTCTCACCCGACCTGAGCGAAGCCCGGGTCAAACAGATCACCGACCGCCAGTCCAAAGCCCCCGACCTGGTGGCGGTGAAGCCGGTAGAAGCCTGGACCTGCGCCGAATGCGGCGACACCGGCGACTTCCTGATCATGGAAGAGGACCGCCCACACTGCCTGACCTGCACGGATTTGGACCACCTGATCCTGCTACCAGCCGGCAACGCCACACTGAGCCGCCGAGCCAAGAAGGAGAGCGGCCTGTCCGCCGTAGTGGTCGAATACAACCGCAGACGCAAGATCTACCAGCGCGTGGGCGTACTGGTGGAGGAGTCCGCACTGGCGCTGGCCGAAGAGTCCTGCCTGGCCGACGAGGAGGTACGGCTACGCCGCCGCGACCGAGACCGGACAAGACGAGCAGAGCAGGACATCGACTACCAGACCCGGATGGCCACCGAGATAGCCCGCCTCTTCCCCGGCTGCCCACCTGAACGAACCCGTGAAATCGCCGAACACGCCGGACAACGAGGCAGCGGCAGAGTGGGCCGTACAGCAGCCGCAAGAGCGCTGGACGAAACCGCGATCACGTTGGCGGTGGTCGCCTCAATCCGCCACCTGGACACCGACTACGACCACCTGCTCATGTCCGGCGTCCCCCGCAAGGAAGCCCGCGACCGCATCCGCGACAAGATAGCCGCCAAACTGGCCGAATACCGCCCCTGAAAGCAAGGTGGTCGCTCCGCTCCCGCGTGCCTCCAGTCGGGCCGGGGCCCGACCTCTGAAGGACTTCGCTCCGCTCAGACGCCCTTCCGGCCCACCCGTTACCCAGCTGGAGTGTTGGCCAGCTGACACCCACCCCGCACAAAGGAGCTCGCTCCGCTCGCGCGCCCACCCAGGGGGCAAGCCCAGGCACGACCAGCGGCGTACGGGAACTACCACATGACCAAACGCCCCCGCCAGAGGCCGGCCGCATCGACACCACCAAGTCAAGGCCCGAACCCCACAGCCAAACCGAGCTAGCGGCCACAGGACGAGACCGAGGCCGGTGCACCACACCGCAAACCCGAAGCCGGGAACCACAGGCCAAGCCGAGCCCGCGACACCGCGTGCCCACCACCCGGCCCAGCAGATCGCGGCGACAGCCCACAGGCCCTCCACGGCCGAAGTCCGGACGTGAGCACTCGCTCAGAGGCCTCACGAGGTAAGAGCCCAGCCCGCGATCGCGGAATCCTGGCGATCCAGCCCGCGCTAGGGAGACGTAGGCCAGAACTTGGGCAGATTCACCGCAGGATCGGTCACCCGCAAGCGGCTGGCCGCCGTGGGATCGACGCCCTTCAAAGTGATCAAGCGTGGCCCGTCTGCCTCTTCCAGCAACGCCAGCGCACTCGGCAACCCCGCGGCTACCGTAGCGATGGCGACGCCCATCCCTACCAGCCCGGGATGCTTGTGCGGGTATTCGATCCGGTGCAGGCCAGAGGCTGCGATCGCGGCCACTTCCCGCGGTCGCTGCATCTGACGGCCGTCGTTGGTGAGAACGACGTGGAACCCCTCGGCCGCGGCCCGCGGATACAAGGTCTCGTCGCGCGTACCCGACCAGCCAGGAAGATCCAGTAGATGGACGATGTCGTGGTTCAGCACGAAGCTGGTCAGGACCTGATGCAGGGGGCGGGGGACGTTCTCATCCAGCAGCAGCCTCACGCCGCTCCTGAGGGGGGTCGTAGCTGTCGACGTAGGCGGCGAAGTCAGCGGCGTCCATCGCCGCGGTGGCGGACACGCTCGGGTAGTAGTCCGCGATCCGCTCGGCCGGGACACCGTCCCGCAACAGTGCCGCGATCTCGTCGTACGGCACGCGAGTCCCTTCGATCACCGGCATACCACCACGGACCGCCGGGTCGACGGTGACGTGCTCCCTGGGACGCAGCAGGTCCGGGATATGCCGTCCATCGCGGTAGAACGGCCGCAGCACCTCGACCATGTCATGGATGACGACATTGGCCCTGCGGTGCACCAGATCGGTGGCCTGACCCTGCTCGACCAAGTAGATCGTCGAACCGTCGGTCACCAGTTGATAAGCCGATAGATGCTCGCGCTGTCGCAGGTCGTCGCGGAGTGTGTCCAAGGCTTGGCGAATCTTCTGCAGGGACGCGTCGTTGCGCAGCTTCACACAGGTGCGCAACGCGACCAGGTCTCGAAACGAGTACAGCACCGGGCGCACCGGCGAGATCTCCGGCACCAGCACGGCCCCACGGCCGGAGCCGGCCTTACGCCAGTGCGCGAGCTGGCGAAGCGTGGCACCCGACAACGCCGCCGCCAGCTTCGGACTGTAGGACACCCACTTCACCTCCATCCGCCTGAATGAGCCCCTTCATCATCGCAAACATCCCCACGATTCACTCGCCATCACCTCGTCTTGATCGGGGCGTCGCCAGGCCCGGCACTGGCCATGTCCACAAGCACTGCGGCCCGAATCCCAGATCCGCACAACGGCCTTGGGTTACGCATCCCGACGTACGCCCTTACGCGCGAGACCTGAACAGCCACGGCCAACAGGTGCTCTCCGAACCGGGAGCGCAACGCGACGGCGCGCGGTCTCCGGTCGGGGGTCAGGCCGGAAGCGGGCGGGTGAGGTGTTCGATGATGGGGCGCCACGTGCCGAGTTCTTCCAGGGGCGGCCGGGTCAGGCCGATCACCTTGCCCAGGTCGTCGGCTCGGCGGAGGGTGACGGCGGCCATGCCGTACGGGTGGGCCTCGAAGGCGGCCACCTCCGCGTCGGACATCAGCCCGCCCTGCAGTTCCAGGGTACGGGCGGACTCCGGGGACAGGCGGCGCGACGGCTCCACAGTCGCCAGGTAGCGCTTGGCCGGCACGTGCAGCTCCACGAGGCCCGCCACCCGGTCGCCCAGCAGCGGCCGGACCGCGTCGGCGCCGGCGCTCGCGTGTCCCGCCTCGTCGCCCGGGTACAGCAGGTGGCCGATGTCGTGGACGAGCCCGGCGACCTGCAGTTCGAGGTCGTCGGGATGCCACTCGCGCACCACGGCCGCGACCTGCAGGCCGTGGTCGAGCAGCGCCACCGGGTCGCCGGTACGGTCGGGGCTGTCCCAGGCGTCTTCGCAGCGGGTGAGAAGGTCCATGAGTTCGTCGAGCGTCACCGGGATAGCGTTACCATATGCGCGACTGGCACGACATCAGAGACGAGCTACGAAATTTCGCCCTCGGGCTGCCGGAGACTCATGAAGACCATCCATGGGGCGAATCGGTCATCAAGGTCAACAAGAAGGTCTTCCTCTTCCTCGGCATGGACGAGCCGACCGAGAAGTGGGACCCGACCTTCGGTGTGAAGCTGCTGTCGGAGACCCACGGCCACGCGCTCACCGTCGAAGGCGCCGAGCCCAGCGGCTACGGCCTGGGCAAGGCCGGCTGGGTCACAATCCCGTTCATGAGCGAGCTGCCCGAAACCGAGATCCTGCTCGACTGGGTCGAGGAGAGCTACCGGGCGATCGCCCCGAAACGGGCCATCAAGCTCTTGGACAGCCAGCCGTCACAGCACGAATCAGACGGCCAGCCGTAACAGCACGCAACGCCATGGGACGGCCAGCCGTAGAAGCGCGAATGGCTATTGAACGGCCAGCCGGAGCGCGAACCCGACCAGCAGCACCCCCGTCACCCGCTCCACCCGCGCACGCACCTTCGGCCGCCGCAACAACGCACCCACCCTGTCCACGACCACGTTGTAGAAGCTGAACCACAACGCATAGAGGGCCGCGAAGATCGCCGACAGCAGCATTGGCGCCGCCCCCTCCATGAACTGCGGCAGGAACGTCACGAAGAACAGCAGCACCTTGGGGTTGAGCAGGTTCGACAGAAACCCGTTGCGCACATGCCGCAGCCCCGTGCCAGTGGCGGGCTCGGCGATCGGCGCGACGACGGCACGGGCCCGGAGCCCCTGCACGCCCAGCCAGAACAGGTACGCCACCCCCAGCCACCGCAACACGGAGAAAGCGGCAGGCGAGGCGGCAAGCAGGGCCGACAGCCCGATCGCGGCGGCGACGGCGTGCACTCCGAGTCCGAGCAGCCCACCGGTCATGGTGAGGAGCCCGGCGGTGCGGCCGTGCGCGAGCGAGCTGCGCATGATGAGCGCGGCGTCGGGCCCGGGGATCATGATCATGATCAGGGCGGTGACCGAGAAGGTCAGCAGCATGGCGGGGGTCTCCCGGGAGCACTGGGGGCGCGCTCCCGCCAACCCGCTGGTGCGCAGGCCGCACGAGAACGCGGGTGAACACAAATATGCCTTGTGGGCGGACCTAATCTTAGGCGACGCGATCGATCCTCACGACCCGGCCCCCAACATGGCCGCCGACGGACGCGTCCGCAAGAGGAACCGCGCCCTCACGATCCCACCCCCAGGTACTCGGCGATCGCCGCGTCGTCACCGGCGAACTCCCCGGCCGCCGCCGCGTACACGAACCGGCCCTTCACCATGCATCTGACCTCGTCGGCGACCTCCAGCGCCAGCCGGAGGTTCTGTTCGACCAGCACCACCGAGATCCCCGTCTCGCGCAGCCCCGCCAGCACGACGCCGAGCTCCTCGACCAGCCGGGGCGCCAGGCCCTCCGACGGCTCGTCGAGCAGCAGCAGCCGCGGGTTGCCGAGCAGTGCGCGCCCGATGGCCAGCATCTCCTGCTCGCCCCCGGAGAGCTGGTCGCCGCGGTGGCGGCGGCGCGCGGCCAGGGCGGGGAAGATCTGGTAAACGCGCTCGACCGTCCAGTCACCGGGGGCGCGGGAGATCGCCAGCGTCTCCTCCACCGTGAGCGAGCGGAACACCCGGCGCCCCTGCGGCACGATCCGCACGCCCGAGCGGGCGATGCGCCGCGTGTCCAGGCCGGACAGTTCGCGCCCGGCCAGGCTGATCGACCCGGCCCACGGCCTGACCAGGCCCATCAGCGCGTGTATGAACGTGGTCTTGCCGGCCCCGTTGCGCCCGAGCACGGCCACGGCCCGGCCCTCGCCGAGGGTGAGATCGGCGCCGTGCAGCACCTGGGCGGTGCCGTAACCGGCGGTGAGGTCCTGGACGGTCAGCATCATGTCCCCAGATAGGCCTTCTGGACCTCGCGCGAGGCCCGCACCTGCGCGGGCGTGCCGTCGGCGATCACCTGGCCCGCCGCCAGCGCGGTCACCCGTGAGGCGACGGCGAAGACCAGGTCGAGGTCGTGCTCCACGATCATCACGGTCAGTTCCGGAGGCAACGTTCGCACCAGCGAGGCCAGCTCGGCGCTCTCGGCGGCCGACATGCCCGCCGCCGGCTCGTCGAGCAGCAGGAGCCTGGGCCGCGCGGCCAGCGCCATCGCCAGTTCCAGCCGCCGCCCCTGACCGTGCGAGAGCGCCCCGGCCGGCCCGCCCGGCTCGACGCCCATCGCCGCCAGGTGCCCGGCCGCCTCCCGCTCGATCTCCGCGCGCCGCCCGCGCGGCAGCCACGCCCGCAGTCTCAACCCCTGCCTCGCCCGTACGGCGAGCGTCACGTTCTCCAGGCACGTCAGCCCGGTGAACAGGCTGCTGTGCTGGAAGGTCCGCCCGATCCCGAGCCTGGCCCGGCGCGGCTCGGAGAGCTTGGTCACATCCCGCCCGGCGAACTCGATCCGCCCCGCCGACGGCCGCAGCGCCCCGGCGACCGCCGCGAACACCGTCGACTTCCCCGCGCCGTTGGGCCCGATGAGCGCCCGCCGTTCACCCTCCTCGACGGACAGGGAGACCCGGTCCACGGCGGCCAGCGCGCCGAAACGCACGGTCAGCTCACGCAGCACGAGCACGTTTCCTCCACAGCCCGGCGAGCCCCTCGGGCAGCAGGTAGACACACAACACGAACAACGCCCCCTCGACCAGCAGCCACTTGTCGCCCAGCGCGCCGGATGTGGCCTCGCGCAGCGCGATCAGGCCGGCCGCGGCCAGCGCGGGCCCGGCCAGCGAGTCGCGCCCGCCGAGCAGCACCATGACCAGCAGCAGCACGGAGACGCCCACGCCCAGGTGGGTCGGGGCCACGAAGGTGTCCTTCTGCGCCACCAGCGCGCCGCCCGCCGCGCACACCGCTCCGGCCACGGTGACGGAGGCCAGCCGTACCCCAGGGACCGAATAGCCGAACGCGGCCATCCGCGCCTCGTTCTCGCGCGTGCCCGCGATGGCCGCGCCGAGCGGCCCGCGCCGCACCACCGCCAGCACCGCGAACCCGGCCGCGACCACCGCCAGTGCCCACCAGTAGAAGACCACGACGTACGGCATGGCCGTCTCCAGCCCGAACAACGTGCTGACCGGAATGCCGGCCAGACCGTTGTCCCCGCCCGTGACCCGGCCGGCCCGCGTGGCCGCCTGGACCGCGATCTCCCCGATCGCCAGCGTGAACATCAGGAAGAAGAACCCCCGGGTACGCACCGCGAACCATCCAGTGACCAGCGCGAACACCACCCCCGCCAGCACCGCCGCACCCAGCTGCACCACGGCGGACTCGCTGAGATGCTTGGCCGTCAGCCCCGCGGCGTACGCGCCCACCCCCAGGAAGGCCGCGTGACCCAGCGACGGCAGCCCCGCGTGCCCGACGAGGAGGGCGAGGCTCGCGGCCATCAGCCCGTAGGCCAGCCCGCCGGTGAGCAGGCTGAGCTGGTAGGCCCCCAGGACGAACGGCATGGCGGCCAGCACGGCGATGGCCAGGACCGCCCTCACCTGGCCCGCCCGAACATCCCCGACGGGTTCCACAGGAGTACCGCCGCCATGACCGCGAACAGCAGGTACGCCGCCAGTTCCGGCACCAGCGCCACCCCGACGGTCTGCACCTGCCCGACCAGCAGCGCCCCCACCACCGCCCCGCGGACGGAGGCGAGACCGCCGATCACGATGACGATCAGCGCCAGCACGAGCACCTCGCTGTCCAGCCCGGCCCGCAGGTTGAGCAGCGGCAGCCCCAGCACGCCGGCGAACGTGGCCAGCCCGCAGCCGGCCAGCATGACCGATAATCGGACCCGCGCGACGTCCACGCCGATCGCCGCGAGCATCCCGGGATCGTCCACGGCGGCCCTGACCAGCGCCCCCGCCCTGGTCCGCTCGAAGATCCAGTACACGATCCCGCCGATGACCAGACCGGCCGCGATCACCGCCACCCGGTAGGCCGGATAGCTGCCGAGGACGCTGCCGTCCAGCCCGTCTGGTGGCGGAAGGGTGTGGAATCCCCGGTCCACCACGCCGAGCAGAAACTCCGACAGCAGGATCGCCAGCCCCAGTGTGAGCAGGGCCTGGTCCAGATGGCCGCGCCCGCGCAGCGGCAGGATCGCCGCCGACAGGACGCCGCCCAGCCCCACGCCGAGCGCGGCCACGAGCAGCGCGGCGCCCGCCCACATCCCGAGCCCGACCGAGGCGCCGCCGAGCAGCAGGAAGGCGACGTAGCCGCCGGCCATGTAGAGCGCGCCGTGGGCCAGGTTGAGCACGTCGAGCATTCCGTAGATCAGCGTCAGCCCGACCGCGAGCACGAACAGCAGCGCCCCGAACGCCAGCCCGTCGAACGCGTTGACGAGCAGGCTCACGAGGCCTCCGGCGCGATGGTGGCGATCACCTTGTTCACGCCGCCGGAGTACTCGCGGACGTACCAGTTCTGGACGGGGTTGTGCTTGGCGTCCAGCGTGAACGGGCCGCGCGGGCTGGCGATCTCCCCCACCTGGCCCAGGGCCTGGGCGAGGTCGCCGCCCCGGCCGGCGGCCTGGTCGATGAGGCTCATGGCGTCCCAGCTCTGCAGCGCGACCACCGACGGGTTCTTGCCGGTCTTCGCCTTCCACTTGGCGGTGAAGGCCTGGTTGTCCGGGTTGTCGAGGGCGGGCGAGTACAGGCCGACGCTGGTGATGCCTTCCGCGTCGGCTCCGATCGCCTGCAGTACGTCTTCGTCGGTGATGTTCTGGCAGGTCAGGAGCTTGAGCTTCGTGTCGTAGCCGAACTGCTTGAAGTTCTTGGCGAACGTGATGGCCTCGCCGCCGGCGTAGAAGACGTAGAGGAACTTCGCCTCGGTGGGGATCTGGCTGAGGTACGGCTGGAAGTTCTGGGTCTTGCCGAACGGGGTGAGGATCTGCTTCAGCGGCTTGGCGCCGCCGCCCTTCGCGTAGCCCTCGGCGAAGCCCTTCAGCGTCTCGGTGCCGGCGGAGTAGTCGGCGCCCATGAGGACGGCGCCGTCCTTGCCGTACGACTCGGCGGCGTAGCGGCCGGCCGCGTACCCGTGCATGTAGTTGGTGTAGGAGACGCGGAAGACGCCGGGACCGCCCAGCGCGTCGGCGCCGGCGTTGGCGATGACCACGGGAGTCTTCTGGGCGGCGGCCTCCTTGGCCACGGCCACCGCGACCGGGGAGGCGATCAGCCCGGTGATCACGTTCACCTGGTCCTGCAGGGTGAGCTGCCTGGCCTTCTGCTGGCCGGTCTCCGGGGTGCCGGCGTCGTCGGCGACCACCAGCCGGGCCGTCTTCCCGCCGAGTTCGCCGCCGTGCTCGTCCAGGTAGAGGCGCATGGCGGTCTCCATGTCGTCGCCGAGCGCCGCGTACACGCCGGTCTGCGAGATGATCGCGCCGACCTTCACCACGGAGTCGTCGGCCGCCTGCTGAGTGGCCGCGCCACCGCACCCGGCGGCCAGCGCAACGGCCAGAGCGAGCAAGGCAAATCTCATCGGAGGCTCCCGCTGCCGCTTGCGTTTCCGAGATCCTCGCGCGTGCGGCGGCAGAAGGGAAGAGCGCTATCCCTACCCGAACACGGCCCGCACGGAGCCGAGTCCGTCGATCCGCACCTCGAAGGCGTCCCCGCTGACGGCCTCCACGAACGGCCCCAGCGTCCCGGTCAGCACCACGTCGCCCGCGCGCAGCGGGAACGCCGAGCGCCCCGTCGCGCCCGCCAGCCAGACCAGCGCGTTGAGCGGGTGCTCCACGACCTGCGCCCCCGACCCCGACGACACCTGCTCGCCGTTGCGCGTCATCGTCATGGCCGCCGTACGCAGGTCGAGCCCGCGCAGATCCCGGGGATCGGAGCCCAGGACGAAGGCGCCGCTGGAGGCGTTGTCGGCGATCGTGTCGGCCGGGGTGATGTCCCAGCCCTCGATCCGGGAGTCGGCCACCTCGATGGCGGCCAGCGCGAAGTCCACCGCCCTGATCACCTCGGCGGTGGTGAACGGCCCGCCCTCCAGATCCTCCTTCAGCACGAACGCCACCTCGCCCTCGACCCGCGGCTGCAGGAAGTCGCCGATCGGGATCGGCTGCCCGTCGAGGTGGCAGCGGTCCTGGAACAACATCCCGAAGTCCGGCTCGCCGATGCCGAACCTGCCGCGGACCTCCGCGTTGGTCATGCCGACCTTGCGGCCGACGAGCCTGCGCCCCTCCTGGAGCGCGCGCCGCGTGTTGATCTCCTGTACGGCGTAGCCGTCCCGTACCGACCCGACCAGGTCGCGGACCGGCGGGCACGGCTTGCCCGACGTGGCCGCGTCCAGCAGCCGGTCGGCCGCCTGGGTACGCACGTCGACCGCTTCCGACCATTCATCGTGCATCTGAATCACTCCAGCCTGATGGTGGGCTCTCGTCATCGTCTCCCCTGCGGGCGATCCATGCCAATTACGCTGCCTGTCATGCAGACGCGTATCGATCAGGTGAACGCCCATGACGGCTCCTTCGACGTCCACGTCTGGCTGCCGGACTCCGGCCGCGGGCCGGGCATCCTGTTGCTGCAGGAGGTCTGGGGCGTCGGGCCGTACATCAGGAAGGTCGCCGAGGACCTGGCCGCGCTCGGCTACGTCGTGGCCGCCCCCGACCTGTTCTGGCGGGTGCGGCGCAACTGGCAGGGCGCCCACGACATGGCGGGGCTCCAGGCCTCGATCGAGGTCGCGAGCCAGTTCGACGGCGCCCAGGGGGTGGCCGACAGCGGCACGACGCTGGCGCACCTGCGCGCGCTGCCCGAGGTCACGGGCGGCGTCGGCTCGCTCGGCATCTGCCTGGGCGGTTCGCTGAACTTCGCGCTGGCCGCCGACGAGCACATGGACGCGGTGCTGTCGTTCTACGGCTCGCAGGTGCCCGACACCCTCGCCCTCATGGAGCGTATCGACGCTCCCCTGCTGCTGGCCTTCGGCGGCAAGGACCCCTACATCCCCCGCGAGCGGGTGGCCGAGGTGGAGCGGGCGGCGGCGGGCCGCCCCAACGTCCGGGTGTACGTGGACGAGCGGGCCGGACACGCATTCCACAACCATGAGGCCCCGGATTTCTACCACGAGGAGGCCGCGGCGGACCTGTGGCGGGTGGCCGTCGACTTCCTCGGGAACCACATTCCGGTCCGTCCGTAATAGGCGTGCACGAAAGCTGCACACGGCCCCCACACACCCTGTCTGGTACGCCACTTCCCCGTACCCCACGATGAAGCCGTGACAGAGATCTTCACCATGTGGGGAAATGTCATCATCGCGACGTTTCTGACCGTTCCGGCGGCGGCGCTGGCGATCTTCCATCTCACCCGCGGCCGCGCCCGCCGCGCGCACCCCGCGCCCCTCCGCAGCGCGGTCGCCGACGTCGGGATCGTCATCGGCACCGCGCCCTGGATCTGGATGATCCTCACCCCCTCCGGCCGCCGGAACACGGTCGAACTCGTCCCCTTCCAGGTCTTGATCGACCTTGCCGCCGGGCCGTGGGAGACGGCATTCGTGCAGGTTGGCGGGAATCTACTGGTATTCGCCGCCCTGGGGGGACTGCTCCCGGTCCGCTCGGCGCGCTTCACCTCTCTGGCACGCATCGCCCTCATCGCGGCACTGGCCTCCATGACCGTCGAGTCCCTCCAGTACGGCCTGCGACTGGGCCGCGACTCAGCCACCGACGACGTCTTGGTCAACACGGCAGGGGCCGTACTGGCTGCCGTGATTACTCGCCGCTGGTGGGCCCCCGTAATACCGGGCAGGACCGTTCCAAGGTAACGGCCCGCGAAAACCCCCGAAGATCACCACACAGGCACGATCCACTCAAAAGAAGCACGCGACCAACCTGCGTATCTGTGCGATCGTGGACAAGACGGGGCAAGTTCTCTGGAGACGCCAAACCCGGTTGGTGACAGAGGGTGGTCAAACGTGTCTGAATCCCCGGTACCTCACGAGCCCCCCATCTATCGACGGATCGCCGACGGCCTCCGCGCGCGGATCATGGCCGGCGAATTGCGTGACGGGGATCGGCTACCGGGCGAGAACGCGCTCATGGCGGAGCACGACGTGGCACGCGCCACCGCTCGGCAGGCGCTTGCCGTACTCATCAACGAAGGGCTGGCGGTACCCAAGCGAGGTTCGGGGGTCTACGTGCGCTTGTTCAAACCGATCCGACGACACGGCTCCCGCCGCCTGTCCCGCGAGCAGTGGGGACAGGGGCGGGCGATCTGGGACGCCGACACGCGCGGCCGTCCGTTCACCGTCGACGAGGTGGAGGTGGCCAGGGAGAACGCCACGGAAGACGTCTCAGCGGTGCTGGAGAGCGGCGAGGTATGGGTACGGCGGCGGCGCTATTCGGTCGACAGCCGCCCCGTCCAGCTCGCCACCTCCTACTTCCCCGCCGCGCTGGTCGAGGGCTCGGCCATCACGGTGGCCGACACCGGCCCCGGAGGCGTCTACGCCCGCCTGGGCGACCTCGGACTGCCCCCGGCCCACTTCACCGAGGAGGTACGCGCCAGGATGCCCCGCCCGCGCGAGGCCGGCCTCCTGGGCCTGCCCGGCGGCACCCCCGTCATCGAGGTCTGCCGGACCGCCTACACCTCCGGCGGACTTCCGGTCGAGCTGAACGAGATGGTTTTGGACTCCGCAGCCTATGTACTTCAGTACGATTTCGATGCTTAGGTCAAGCCGAAATGTCAAGCGATAGGTTGACCTGTCCCTCGCGGATCTTGCCTTCTCTAGAGAGGTACCCCATCGTCGGAAGGGAAGGAATCATCGCCTAGCAGCGGGTCCCGGGAAGGGTGGTCATGTCCTTTGACCGGCACCTCGCGGAGATCGCCCGGGAATTTCCGCACTGGACCATCTGGCGGAGCGACGCGGGACGCTGGTGGGCCACTCGGCATCACCCGCTCAACGCCGAGCAGCGTGATGCCGGGTGCGCGATGACGATCGACGCCGACGACCCGGACGGCCTGCGCGACCAGCTCCGGGACCAGCAGAGGCGAGCGGGAACCCCGCCGCCCGCCTGACGTCTGGACCGTTCTCACGGTCTGGACCACATGAGCAGCCCGGTGCCGGGTCCAGCGTCTCGGCGGCTCCGGCACCGGGCCACCAAAAACGGGGCCAAGGTCGCGGAAGCCTCCGACCCTATCGGGGGCGGAGGCTTCCGCCCACGGAGTAGCGTCGGACGCATGCTCTTCGAACAGCGCCTGCGCGAAGGCATCGCCGACGGCACCATCACCCTCGCCTTCCGGCGCTGGAAACGCAGCCAGGTCAAGCCCGGCGGCCGCTACCGCATGGGCGACGGCCGCATCGCCGGCGTCTCCTCGGTCGAGGTGGTCACCGGCATCACCGACGCCGACGCCCGCGCCGCGGGCTACCCCGACGCCGCGACGCTCCGCCGCGACCTCGACGCCCGCGGTGACGACCCGATCCACCGCGTCGAACTCCACCTCGCCGACACGAGCGACCCCCGCGACGCGCTCGCCGGCTCCGCTGAGCTCTCCCCCGGCGACCTCGCAGGACTGCGCACCCGGATGGCTCGCTTCGGCCCCTGGGCGCTGCCCACGCTCCGCCTCATCGCCGAGCGCCCCGGAGTGCGGGCCGGCGACCTCGCACCCGAGATCGGCCTGGACCTGCCCACGTTCAAGATCAATGTCCGTAAGCTCAAGAACCTCGGCCTCACCATCAGCCTCGGCACCGGTTATCGCATCTCGCCGCGCGGGCGGGCGTACCTGGACATGACGCAGGCCCCGCCGTAGCGGGGCCCGCGACACCGTCGGTCACTTGCGCACGTCGGTCAGCCCGCCGATGTTGACGTCGGTGTCGTCACTCGCGCGCTGGGGCTGGGGCTGGGGTTCCTCGATCGAGTCCGCCACGATCACCCGCACATCCTCCTGCGAGGGCGAGGGTACGGCGGGCTCCTCCTGAGCCGGAAACGTGACCACGTCCTGAGCCGCGGGCGCCTCCTGGGCGGGAAGCGTGAGCGCCTCGTCGGCCGGAACGGCCGGCGGCCCCTCCAGAAGCGGCCCGGCGGCCGACTCGCTGCGCATCAGGTCGCCCAGCACCGCGCTGATCTCGGTCAGGCGGCGTACCACCTCGCCATGGGTGTCGGTGAGGTAGCTGACCCGGCGCCCGGCGTGCTCGTCCAGCGAGGCGGCCCGCTGCTGCGCGGCCGTCAGCGTCGACTCGGCCTCTCCGCGCGCCGAGTCGAGCGTCTGCTCCGCCTCGGCCCTGGCCGCGTTCATGGTCCGCTCGGCCTCGGCCTGCGCCCCTTCGACCAGGCGCTCGGACTCCGTGGTGGCGGCGGTCACCGCGCGGTCGGCCTCCGACCTGGCCTCGCGCAGGGCCTCTTCGGCCTCGGCCCGCGCGGTGGTCAGGGTCTCCTCCGCGTCAGAGCCGGCCTGGGCCAGCATGCGCTCGGCGGCCGAGGTGGCCTCGCCCACGCGGCGCTCGGCCTCGGCCTGGGCCGAGGTCAGGATGTTGTCGGCGGTCTCACGGGCGGAGGTGACCATGCGGTCGGACTCCGACCTGGCGCTCTCCCGCACGCTGGCGGCCTCGCTGGCGGCGTCCTCCTTCTTGGCGGCCGCCTCCTCCTCGCCCAGCTTGAGGATCTGCGCCAGGCGCGGGCTCAGGTCCTCGTAGCTCTGCGGCGCCTCGACCATGCGCCGCCTGGCCTCGGCCAGTTCGATGCGACCCTGCTCCGCCTGGTCGATCGCCCGTGCCAGCCGCTCTTCGAGATCTCGGATTTGATTGCGGGTTCTCATCATGTAGTCGTGGACCTGACGGCGGTTGTAGCCGCGCATCACGACCTCGAAGGTGTCCTCTTGCATCAGATCGGGGATGCTCTCGTGCTGGTTTTTCATGGGGGTTACCTATGGTCTGCGTGAGGCGGGGGACTGCAATTTGTGAGTGTCTGACGACGAGACGTCAGGAATCGACTTTCCTGCCATCTGCCCACGTCCGCAACCGGAACGCCACACCTGGGGCAGGAATTACGATGTCCCGGGTGTACATAGCAGCGTTGGACAACGGGGCAGTTCCGGACATTCATCCCGAGGCGTACATAGCGCCAGGGGCCGTCGTCGTGGGCCGCGTCAGCGTGGGCCGGGCGGCGTCCATCTGGTACGGCTCCGTCCTGCGTGGAGACGACGAGCGGATCGAGATCGGGGAGGAGTGCAACGTCCAGGACCTCTGCTGCCTGCACTCCGATCCGGGAGAGCCAGCGATCCTGGAGCCGCGGGTCAGCCTGGGTCACAAGGCGATGGTCCACGGGGCGTACGTCGAGACCGGCGCCCTGATCGGCATCGGCGCCATCGTGCTCGGCGGCGCCCGGGTCGGCGCGGGCACCCTCGTGGCGGCGGGCGCGCTGGTCGGCCCCGGCAAGAGGATCCCGCCGGGCGTGCTCGTGGCCGGCGTACCCGGCAAGGTCGTGCGCGAGCTCACCGACGACGACAGGGCCACGTTCGCGCGTACCCCGGATTCCTATATGGCCAAGGCGATCAGACACCGTTCGGCGTCCCCCCTCCGATCGTCATAACGGACATTCTGCCCCCTATTGCCGCCGACCGTGGCGGACCGGCGAAGTACGATGGCCGCCGTGCACCCCTTGGACCCCTTCTCGGCCGTCGAAGCGGACGTGCGCGCGCTCGTGGCGAACCCGCGCTGGGCCGGGCTCCCCGATCACCTCAGGGCCGAGGCGCTGGCGACCACGACGGTCGTCACCCCTGACGGCGGCCGCTGGCTCTTCGGCGCCCACGCCCGCTGGTACCTCCACGACCCCGCCGACGGCCGCTGGCACCTGGCCGCCCCGCCGCGCGGCCTGCCCGTCCGCGCCGGCCGCCACGGCTCGCCCGTCCTGAACCCCGGCCTGCTGCCCACAGGGGCCGACTTCATCGGCCCGGACGGGTCCACCCAGGCCTTCATCGGCCCCGACGTGCACCCGGGCCTCACCGAGGAGATCCGGGTCCTGCTGCGCCGCGCGGGCCGCAAGTCGGAGCTCGACTACCCGCTGACCTCCTTCAGGGACGTCTTCGCCGCCGACGTGCCGAGCACGGTCGCCGCCGTCTGGGGCACGATCATGTGGTGCGCGTACGCGCCCGCGTTCGACGGCAACGAGCGCCTGCTCACCATCTTCGGCGAGTACCTGCGGCGGCCCCTGCCGGGCGACGAGTGGGTCCGCTGGCTCACCCGCCCCTCCCTGGAGGCCCTGGTCACGCTGTACGCGGAGCGCGTACGAGCCGCCGGCCGGTCCGACCCCGCACAGGTGTCCGCCCCCTACCCTTGGCACACCCACCCGAGCGAGCAGCCCTCCACCACAGGCCCCGGCCACACAGGACCCAGCCACTCGACATCCGGTCACGCGGCATCCGGTCACTCGACATCTGGCCACCACTCGACGGGCCACTCCGCATACGGCACGACCGAGCACTCCCACGGCGGCGGCTCAGGCCCGTCCGGCGGCGCGCGGAGCGGGAAGGACACGCCGGGGAAGGCCGGGCTGCGCCTGGTGGCCCTGATGGCCGACACCGCGCAGATCCTGGCCGACGACCCGCGCTTCGCCCCCCGGGCCCACGCCCTGCTGGCCATGCTCAAGCCCCTGCTCCACCAGCCCGCCCTCGACCACGCCGCGGCTCTCAGGGGCGACGACACGGTACGGCGGGCGTGGCTGGCCCGCGTCCCCGCCGACCTGGCCAGGTGGATCCTGCCCGACACCGACCCCGGCACCGCCTTCCGGCACACGGTCTACGACCTGGTGGAGTCCCTGGCGTTCACCTCAGACGCGCCGAGGGCGGCGGCGTCCTTCCTGACCGACCTGCCGGGGGCGGGCGATCGGCTGCACGACTGGCTGGACCACCGGGTCCGCCACGCCTACGCCGAGCTCACCGCGCATGTGGCCGAGTACGGGGAGCACACCGAGCCCGACGGCTTCGCCGTACCGGCGTTTCTGTGGACGGGCGCGACAGGCGGCTGGCCGGAGCGCGCGACCTCGCCGGCGACGGCGCGCGGGGTGGTGGTGGCCCCTCCGGACAGGGGTTCCGCGGCGGCGGTGCTGGGCGCGGCGTACGCGACGGGGCTGACGTGGTGCAGGCTGACGGGGGCGCGGATGCCGGAGGAAGGTCTGGCCGGGGCGCGGGCGATCGTCCGCAGGCTCGTGCACGAGCGCGACGACATCCACCCGTAAACCACTAATACCGTAATTTCTCTCTTACTCCCCCTATATCGTTCTTTCTCCTGAACAACCGGGCATTGGCTGAATTGTGATCTCGGAAACGGGAAATGATCCTGATGGGGCCCGGCGGTACAGAAAGGAATGACCCCGATGGGCCATGTCGCCTGAAGGGCCCCGGGCCGTAACCTCGTAGAGGGTGTGGGCTGCGGAAGGAAGGACGACGCGGTGGGGCACGATGACCTGGACTATCGGGTCCACGATCGTGTCGCGTTGGACGAGATTGCACTCTACGCCGAGGTGCTGACCGCCGTGGCAATCAGCGACCGGCGACTCACCTTGGCCGAGCTCGACGACGCGCTCGGATTGCGGACTTCAGCGAGTCACTGAAATGGGCCAGTACAAAGACCTAGTCCCGGACTCCCCAGGGGTCCGGGACCGCGGTGACAGGACTAGTCACTTCGACTAGGAACGAACCAGACGCGCGATGGCCGCGGACGCCTCCTTCACCTTCGCGTCCGCCTCCGGTCCCCCCGTGTTGATCGCGTCGGCCACGCAGTGCGAGATGTGCTCCTCCAGCAGCCCGAGAGCCACGGCCTGAAGCGCCCGCGTGGCGGCGGAGACCTGTGTGAGGATGTCGATGCAGTAGGCGTCGTCCTCCACCATGCGCTGGAGGCCCCTGATCTGGCCCTCGACCCGGCGCAGCCGCGTCAGATAAGCCTGCTTGTCTCCGCTGTACCCATGCATGGTCCTACGGTACCCGTAAGCGGTATCGCGAGCCGCGTTCAGCGAAGTTCGCTGATCAGCTTCTCCCACTGCTCGCCCACGCCGTCGGCCGAGTGGCGGCCGGTCGTCTCCAGCGCCCCCGCGGCCAGCGAACGGCGCCGCCGTTCGTCGTCGATGAGCGCCAGCAGCGCCGCGGCGAACATCTGCTCCTCGCCCTCGGGCACGAGCACCCCGTTGTAGCCGGTCGCCACGAACTCGCTCGGCCCCCTGGCCCCGTCGAAGGCCACCACGGGCACCCCGCAGCCCATCGCCTCCAGCACGGTCATCCCCAGGTCCTCGGTACGCGAGGTCGTCGCCACGATCGAGGCCTTGGCGAACTCGCCGGCCAGATCGGGCGTGGTGCCCATGAAGTACACGTGGTTGTGCAGATCCAGTTCGCGCACCAGCGCGCGCAGCCGCCGCTCCTCCGGCCCGCCGCCGTAGAGCCGCAGCCGCCAGTCGGGACGCTTGTCGGCCACCATCGCGAACGCCCTGATCAACCGGTCGTACGCCTTGGCCGGCACCCACCGCCCACCCGCCGCCACGATCCTGTTGTCCATCCGCGAGCGCGGCCACGGCCCCCGGGGCAGCGCGTCCGGTACGGCCAGCACCTTCGGCCCGCCCTCGACCAGCCGCGTCCATTCCTCCCGCGCCGACTCGGTGGCCGTGACGACCGCGTCGAGCCGGGGGTAAAACTTGCGCACCGGGGCGGGCACCGAGGGCCTGCCCCATTCGCGGGCAATGCGGAGGATTTCTCGCGGGCCGTACCTGGCGGCCTGGACAGACAATGCTGGCCGCGTCGTGATCAGAACATCACTTTTCAGCCCGCGCAACGTCCGCCACAGCGCCACCTCCGTGCGCATCTGCCCGCTGGGGAACAGGTGCCGGACACCCGGCCGGACGTCCACCACCGAGCGGAGCCTGACCTTGGAGCCGACCGGGAAGAAGGGCTTCTCCTTCTGCCGCCTGATGCTGATCACTTCGACCTCGTGGCGCTCCGCGAGGGCGCTGGCGAGGTTGAGGGTGGATCGGATGTCGCCGCGCATGCCGTACGCGGAGGGGAGCATCAGGCTGACCTTCACCCGCCCACCTCGATCCGCAGTTCGTCGTCGGCGGTGTAGCAGGGCCGGACGGGCACGCCGTCCACCTTGGTCGCCGGATAGTGCAGGCGGCGGCGTTTGCCGTCCACGTCGTCGAGACGCGAGCCCAGCCGCAGCGGCTCCGGCAGCCCTTCGACCTCCAGCGACGGCTCCCAGGTGCCGGAGGCCTCCGGGTCGGCGGCGATCACGTCCACGAGGGAGATCGCGGCATGGAAGCGCACGCCCTGGACGGTGGCCCGCGCGGACAGGTGCGCCGCCGACTGCCTGCGGCGCAGGGCGAGACTGGCCTCGTGGCGGGCGTCGTCGTCGTCCAGGCCGGTGAAGGCGAGCAGGCCCATCACCTCGAACCGGCCCTCCCTGAACCACACCGAGCGCACCTCGGCCACGGGCTCCGCCTGGTCGATCTTGAGCGCCAGGAAGCCGTTGCGCGTGCGGTAGGAGCGGTAGGCGAAGGTACGTTTGCACAGCGCGTAGGTGTCGAGGTGGTCCAGCGAGAAGCCGGGGTCCACGCTCCTGAGCCTGGTGCGCGCGCCGTCGTGGCGCAGGTAGGCGTCCCATCTGCCGGCGATGAGGCCGAGCGGCGCCAGCGAGACCGCGAGCGTGGCCTCGCGCGACCTGTTTCCCGGCTTGCCGAGCACCACGTCGC
The DNA here is from genome assembly GCF_042740095.1 of Nonomuraea sp. NPDC059023. Lineage (NCBI taxonomy): Bacteria > Bacillati > Actinomycetota > Actinomycetes > Streptosporangiales > Streptosporangiaceae > Nonomuraea > Nonomuraea sp. NPDC059023. The sequence goes on from NZ_JBHYIO010000015.1 coordinate 238,143, forward strand.
GCTCGACGCCCGTTCCCCGATGGCGCAGCACCAGCTCGGTGCCTTCATCGAGCGGGTCGTCGATCGCGAGTCGCAGGGAGAGCACGTCAGCCAGAGTGACTTCCGCGTCTGTGACGACGACGCGCATCGCGAGCCCCCTCCCCGTCGAATGAAGCCATGCGACGTTGAGGTTACCGTGATTTTCCCGTTATGTGGATGGCGGATTTCCGGCCCTTGACCGGTCTGACGTGCGAAACTCCTCCACAAGGGCTGTGAAGGAGTCCGACTTTCCCGCGTCAGGACGTACCCTTGACCGACTTGATCAAGAGCTGCGCCACGTCCACGACCTCCAGTGACTCCTTCGCCTCGCCGCTGTTCTTCTTCTCGTTGATGGCGTCGCCGAGCATCACCATGCAGAACGGGCAGGCGGTCGAGACCGTGTCCGGGTTGGTGGTCAGCGCCTCGTCCACGCGCTCGGTGTTGATGCGCTTGCCGATGCGCTCCTCCATCCACATGCGGGCGCCGCCGGCGCCGCAGCAGAAGCCCCGGTCCTTGTGCCGGTGCATCTCCTGGGTCTGCACGCCGGGAACCTTCGACATGATGTCGCGGGGCTGGGAGTAGACCTTGTTGTGGCGGCCGAGGAAGCACGGGTCGTGGTAGGTGATCTTCTCCTCGATCGGCGTGACCGGCGTGAGCTTGCCGGTGTCGACCAGGTGCGACAGCAGTTGGGTGTGGTGGACGACCTCGAAGGTGCCGCCGAGCTGCGGGTACTCGTTGGCCAGCGTGTTGAAGCAGTGGGGGCAGGTGGCCACGATCTTCTTGACCCCGGCCTCCTTCAGCGTCTCGATGTTCTGCTGGGCGAGCATGTTGAACAGGTACTCCATGCCCAGGCGGCGGGCCGGGTCACCGGTGCAGGCCTCCATCGGGCCGAGCACGGCGAACTTCACGCCCGCGATGTGCAGGAGCTCGGCGACGGCCTTGGTGGTCTTCTTGGCCCGGTCCTCCAGGGCGCCGGCGCAGCCGACCCAGAAGAGGTACTCGGCGTCCTCGGGCATCTTGTCCTCGACCAGCTCGACCTCGAAGTCGAGCTCCTCGATCCAGTCGGCCCGCTTCATCTCGGACATGCCCCACGGGTTGCCCTTGTTCTCCAGGTTCTTGACCATCACCCCCGCCTCGGACGGGAACGACGACTCCACCATCACCTGGTAGCGGCGCATGTCGAGGATGTGGTCGATGTGCTCGATGTCCACCGGGCACTGCTCGACGCAGGCGCCGCAGTTGGTGCACGACCACAGCACGTCGGGGTGGATGATGCCTTCCTCGCCGACCAGCGGCTTCTCCAGCAGCGCGAGCACGTCGGTGTCGGCGTGGCTGGTGTCGGCGCCCTGCAGCAGGTAGGGGGCGACCTTGAAGGCGTGGTCGCGCTGGTCGAGGATCAGCATCTTCGGCGACAGCGGCTTGTCGGTGTTCCACGCCGGGCACTGCGACTGGCAGCGTCCGCACTCGGTGCAGGAGTAGAAGTCGAGGAAGCCCTTCCAGGTCGTGTCGCCGATCTTGCCCCGGCCGAGCTTCTCCGGGTCCAGGTCCTCGTCTTCGAAGTCGACGAGCTTGCCGTCCACCCGCAGCTCGGAGGCGGCGCCCAGGCCGTCGGGGCGACGCGAGAACAACACGTTCAGCGGCGCGGTGAAGATGTGCAGGTGCTTGGAGTTCACCACGATGACCAGGAACACCAGCATGAAGCCGATGTGCAGGAGCAGCGCGATCTCCTCCAGCAGCGTGCTGGCGGGCAGGACCTTGCCCAGCGCGATCGAGACGAACGCGCCGCCGGTGTACGGCAGGTTGCCGTTGGCCGAGGCCACCCCCCGCGCCAGGAACAGCGTCCAGATGATGTTGAAGATCATGAACAGGACGAGCCAGGCGCCGCCCAGGTGCGAACCGGAGAAGCGGGACTTGCGGCCCAGCGTCTTCGGCGAGTTCTTGATCCGGATGACCGCGAACGCGATGAGCCCGAGCACACAGGCCACCGCGATGAAGTCCTGCAGGAAGCCGAGCGCCGACCACTGCCCGATCAGCGGGATGTGGAAGTTCGGCCGCCCGGTGATGGCGCCCTGGACGATCCCGCCATAGGCCTCGACGTAGACGGTCAGCAGGATGAAGAAGGCCCACATGACGAAGAAGTGCGCCACGCCGGACGGCGTCCACTTCAGCAGCTTCTTCTGCCCGAAGACCTCGACGATCTGGGCCTTGAGCTCATCGGGTACGTGGGTCTTGGCGTACTCGATGCGTTCGGGGGCCGGTGGTCCCACGGTCGCGAGCTTGAACAGGAACAGGGCCCTGCGGCCCGCGACGGCCACCGCCGCCACGGTCATGACGAGCGCGAGCACGGCTACCCAGAGCACGGGTCCTCCCACAGACGGCGTTGGCTGCCAGCGTACGGTTGCCGGTCATCCACGCAATGACCAGGTCTCCCCAGAATCCTACCCGTGAGTAACATTCCGGGCCCAACGCGACCCACCCTAAGGTCAACCCGCCTTCTAGAACAATGCTCTAGCCTGTGAGATAGCGCTGAATCGTCGGCGCTATCAGCGCCACCAGCTCCTCGTCGTCGGCGGTGGCCAGGGGCTCCAGCTCCAGCACATAACGCGCCATCACCAGCCCGAACATCTGCGAGAAGGCCGCCTCGATCCGCAGGTGCGGCACGCCCAGCCCGTCGGCCACGCGGAAGAGCAGGGCGTTGGTGATGAACTCCCGCAGCATCGCCAGCGCCGCGTCGTTCGTCATCGCCGAGCGCATCAGCGCGATCACCGGCTGGCGGGCCTCTCTCTCGGCGGTCAGCGCGAGCAGCAGGCGGACCAGCCGCTCGCCCACCTCTTCGCGCGGCCCCGCCAGGATCGCCGGCACCACTTCCTCCGGATTGACCGGGAGCTGCATGGCCTCGGCGAACATGCCCTCCTTGGTGTTGAAATAGTGGTGCACCAGCGCGGGGTCGACCTTCGCCTCCCTGGCGATGCCCCGGACCGTCGCCTTGTCGAAGCCCTTCTCGGCGAAGACCGTCCTGGCCGCGCTGAGGATCTCGCCCCGCGTGTCCACGGACCCCGGCCGGCGGCCGGGGCGCCGTTTGACGGTCATCTCCCCACCGCCAGGTAGACGCGCATCGGCACGCTCAGCATGCCGCTGGGGAAGGCCAGCCTGAGCTCGCCCCGGCGCCGCTCCACCAGTTCATCGGCCAGATCGGCCGGCAGCGCCGCCATGTAGGAGTGGGAACGCAGGTCGAGCAGGAACTCCTCGACGCCGACCAGCCGGTTCCACGGGATCCAGCGCTCCTCGACCACCTCGAAGGCGGCGGCGATCGGTGGCGGCGACCACTTCTCGTGCGCCGGGCCCCAGTAGCGCGGCGCCTCGGCCGACAACCGCGCCTCGTAGGCGGCCAGCCACTCGGCCTGGCCGGCGTCGGCGAAGTTCCAGCAGGCGGCGATCGCGCCGCCTGGGCGCAGCGCCCGCCGGGCCTCGGCGATCGAGACGGCCGGGTCCAGCCAGTGCCACGACTGGGCGTAGGTGACCAGGTCCGCGCTGGCGTCGCCCACGGGCAACGCGTTGCCGTCGGCCACGACCGCGGCGACGCCGGCCGTACCGGAGAGGCGGGAGACGAGGTAGGAGAGCATTTCCGCGCCCGGATCCACGGCCAGCACCCGCGCGCCGCGGGCCCGCAGGGCACGCGTCAGGATGCCGGTGCCCGCGCCGACGTCCACGACCGTCGCGCCCGCGAGCTCGATCCCCGTGATCTCGGACACGGCGCCGTAGACCTCGTCGGGGTAGTGCGGGCGGGCCGCGTCGTAGGCCTCGGCGACCCGGTCGAACACCCTGCCGAGTTCACGTTCGATCATGTGCGCGCCGCCAGGTACAGCCGGGCGAAGGCGAGCGCCTCGGCGAGGTCGTCGATCCGCTCGCTGCGCGAGGCCGCCTTGCGGGTGTTGATCTCCAGCACGACCAGGCCGTCGTAGCCGTTCCTCGCCAGACGCTCCAGCATCGGCGCGCACGGCTGGTTGCCCCGGCCCGGCACCAGGTGCTCGTCCTTGTTGGTGGTGCCGAGGCCGTCGGCCAGGTGGAGGTGGGCCAGCCGGTCGCCCAGCTTGGTCGCCATCTCCATGGCGTCGGAGCCGGAGACCGCGGTGTGCGACAGGTCGAGCGTGACGTGGGGGAAGTCGTAGTCGACCGGGTTCCAGTCGGGCGAGTACGGCACCACGTCGTTGCCGCGGGCGCGCAGCGGGAACATGTTCTCCACGGCGAAGATGATGTCGGTCTCCTCGCGCATGCGCGCCAGGCCGGTCTCGAAGTCGCGAGCGTAGTCGCGCTGCCAGCGGAACGGCGGATGCACCACGACGGTCTGCGCGCCCAGCCGCTCGGCGGCCTTCTGCGCCCTGACCAGCTTGGCCCACGGATCGCGCCCCCAGACACGCTGGGTGACCAGCAGGCAGGGCGCGTGGATGGCCAGCACGGGTACCTCGTAGTGCTGTGAAAGCCGCTCGATCACGTCGATGTCCTGGCTCACCGGGTCGGCCCCGACCATGATCTCGACCCCGTCGTAACCCAGGCGCGCGGCCAGTTCGAACGCATCGGGTGTGCGTTCCGGATATACCGAAGCAGTGGACAATGCGATCTTCGCATTGGGCACGCGGATGACGTCAGCCACGTTGCCAGCCTAAGCGGGGTGAGGCTGCGGCGTGGCGCATGCGCCTACGGTTGACCCATGTCACGCATTGCCCACGGCGCCATCCCGAGTCCCAACATCTGGAACACGCCGCAGGTCTACGAGCTGGAGAACCGCGCCGTCGACCCCGATGGCGCGGCCGACGCGGCGATGCGGGAGATCCGTCCGCGAGACGGCGCGGTCGTGCTCGACATCGGCTGCGGCACCGGCTACCACCTGCCCGCGCTCGCCGCGCAGGCCGCCCGGGTGATCGGCGTGGAGCCGCACGGCGACCTGGTCAAGCTGGCCCTGCGGCGCTGCGCGGGCCTGCCGGGCGTCGAGGTGCACCGCGCCACCGCCCAGAGCCTGCCGGTGCCCGACGCGAGCGTGGACGTGGTGATCGCGCGCTGGGCGTACTTCTTCGGTCCCGGCTGCGAGCCGGGCCTGCGCGAACTCGACCGCGTGGTACGGCGGGGCGGCGCCGCCTTCGTCGTCGACCTGGACGCCACCCGGGGCGACTTCGGCCGCTGGTTCCAGCGCACCGTGCCCAGCTACTCCCCCACGGCCGTCGAGACCTTCTGGACCCGGCAGGGCTGGCTGCGCCGTCCGCTCGACCTGCGCATGTCCTTCGAGCGCCGGGCCGACCTTGAAGCGGTGCTGCGCATCGAGTTCACACCGGAAGTGGCCGCCGAGGCGATCCGGGAGACTCCTGGCCTGGAATTGGCTTATCCGAACGTGCTGCGGTGGCGTACCTATTGACATTGACGTTGGTGTCAACGTTTAGCGTGGAGGCATGCGGATCGGTGAACTGGCCAGACGGGCGGGCGTGAGCACCAGGTCACTGCGCTATTACGAGCAGCACGGCCTGATCAGCGCCCGGCGCGCCGCCAACGGCTACCGCGAGTACCAGGAGGACGACGTCCGGCTGGTCAGCGAGATCCGCACGCTGCTCACCAACGGTTTCACGCTGGACGACGCGCGCCCGTTCGTCGAGTGCCTGCGCTCCGGGCACTCCTCCGGCGGCGACTGCGCCGGTTCGGTGGAGGTCTACCGGCGCAAGCTGGAGGAGATCGACTCCGAGATCCGGACGCTGCTCGCCCGCCGCGCCGAGGTGGCCGCGCAACTGTGTTCCGGATGTGTCTTCAAGGGAGAGAAATGATCACGCTGACCACCGAAAACTTTGCCGAGCAGGTACTGAAGAGCGACAAGCCGGTGCTCGTGGACTTCTGGGCCGAATGGTGCGGGCCCTGCCGTATGGTCGCCCCGGTGCTGGAGGAGATCGAGGCCACGCGCGGCCTGGCGGTCGGCAAGCTCAACACCGACGAGAACCCGGAGATCATGGCCCGCTTCGGAGTGATGAGCATTCCGACCATGATCCTTTTTGAGAACGGGCAGCCGGTCAAGCAGGTCGTCGGCGCCAAGCCCAAGCGCCTGCTGGAGCGCGAGCTGGGCCTCGCGTAGTCCCTTTTGTGTAGTTCGGATCGTCATCGCGAGCGATCCGCTCCGCTGAGTAACCGTCCTAACGTGGCCGGTCATGAGCCGAGTTCTCAGCCTTCTCGCGCTGGCCGTGCTGGTGGCGGTCACGATGTTCGACCTGGCCCCGCCCAGGAGCGCCGCCACCGCTTTCAGCGCGGCCCGCGCCTTCGAGGACGTGCGGGTGATCGCGAAGGCGCCGCACCCGACCGGCTCGGCCGCGAACGACCGCGTCCGCGACCACCTGGTCGCCCGCCTGAAGGACAACGGCTTCGACACCCGCGTCCAGGAGGGCGTCGGCGTGCTGCCCCTGGACTACACGGGCAGCACGCCCGTCGGACGGGTCCGCAACATCGTCGCCACCCGCCCCGGCACCGCCTCCACCGGCCGGATCGTCCTGGCCGCCCACTACGACTCCGTACCGGGCGCGCCCGGCGCCGCCGACGACGGCGCCGGGACCGCGGCCGTCCTGGAGGTCGCCCGCACCCTGCCGCCGAACCTCCGCAACGACGTCGTCGTCCTGCTCACCGACGCCGAGGAGGCGGGACTGCTCGGCGCCGAGGCCTTCGCCCGCCAGAACCGCTTCGACGGCCCCGTCGTGGTGCTCAACCACGAGGCCCGCGGGGTGCGCGGCACCGTGCAGATGTTCCGCTCCTCCGGTGGCCTCATCGACGTGTACGGCACCGCCGCCCCGCACCCCGCGGCGGACTCCGCCTTCGCCTCCCTGATGGGCCTGCTGCCCAACAACACCGACTTCCACGTCTTCGACCAGGCCCGGTGGATGGGGCTCGACTCGGCCTTCGTCGGCGGCGGCGCGTATTACCACACCCCGCTCGACGACCCCGCCCACCTGGACCGGGGCAGTCTCCAGCAGATGGGCGACAACGCGCTGGCCGTGGCGGCGGCGCTGGGGTCGAAGGACCTGGGCACGCTGGAGTCCGCTGGCGAGCAGGTGTTCTTCACCGTGCCCGGGGCGCTGGTCAGGTATCCGGGATGGCTGGAGCTCCCGATCGCCGCGCTCGCCCTGGTGATGGCTCTGGCCGTGGTGTTCGTGGTGCGGCGGCGGGGGCTGGTGAGCTGGCCCCGGGCTCTTGCCGGGCTGGGGGTGTCCCTGGTGACCGTGGTCCTGGCCGGGGCCTGGGGATACGCGCTGTGGCCGCTGCTGGGGGCACTACGGCCCGGCTACACGACGATGTTCACCGGCGACCCCTACCGGCCCTGGTTGTACTGGGCGGCGTTGCTGGTGGTCACGGCGGCGATCGTGCTGGTGTGCGCGTCACTGTTCCGCCGCCGGTCGGATGGCCCGGTGCTCGCCGGGCCGGCCTGCGGCGGGTTGCTCCTTGTCGCGTCGCTCGGCATGTTGTCGGCCTTGTTGCTGCCCGGAGGGTCGCACGTGTTCGCCTGGCCGGCGTTGTTCGCGGCGCTCGGGTGGCTGGTGTCGCTGACGGTGCCGCGGGGCGGGATCGTCGCGCTGACGGCCGGGCTGGCGCCGGCCGCGGTCATGCTCGGCGGCACCGCGCTGACCTCGCTGGACATCGGGCTGGGCATCGGTGGCATGTTGTCGGCTCCGCATTTCGCGCTCCTGCTGCTGCTGATGCTGCCCGTGGTGGAGCGGCCGCCGGGCCGTACCGTGTGGGTGGTGCTGCCCGTGGCGGCGGTGGCGCTGATCGCGGCGGGACTGTACGCGGACCGCTTCGACCCCGCACACCCGCGCCAGGAGCACGTCTCCTACGCGATCGACACCGGCACCGGCGAGGCGCGATGGGGACGGCCCGGCGGCGGCGGCGCCGACGGCGTCCGGTTCTTCGGCGAGGAGGACATGACCACGAGCCGGGCACCCGCCGCCCCCTTGCGCGCGCCCGGACTGACCGTGCTGAAGGACACGACCTCCGGCGATGTCAGGACCATGGCGCTCCGCCTCACCCCGTCCGGGGCGGCGCCGGTCGTCGGGCTGGACGTCGAGGGACAGCGGCCGAAGATCACCGTGGCGGGTCGCGAGCTGGGCGAGCGGGCCGGGTTCGCCTTCCACGCGCCGCCCGCGGAAGGGGTGGAGGTCACGCTGACGCTCCGCGCGGGCGAGGCCAAGATCCGCATCTACCAGCAGGAGTACGACATGTCAGTGATCCCCGGATACCGGGTTCCGGAAGGCAGCATGCAGCTCCGGCCGAGCACGACCGCCTTCCTGACGAAGATTGTCGCCCCCGCCCGCTAGCCTGCTCCGCATGGCCAAGACTGCGACGGGTTATCGCTGCACCGAGTGCGGCTGGCGCACGCTCAAGTGGGTCGGCCGCTGCGGCGAGTGCCAGGCGTGGGGCACGGTCGACGAGGAGGGCGCCAAGGGCGTCCACGTCGTGCGGGCCGGGGCCACGACGGGGCCGGCCGTACCGATCGGCGAGGTCAAGGCCGAGATCGCGACCGCGCGCACCACCGGCGTGGGCGAGCTCGACCGGGTCCTCGGCGGCGGCGTCGTGCCCGGCGCCGTCATCCTGCTGGCCGGCGAGCCCGGCATCGGCAAGTCCACGCTGCTGCTGGAGGCGGCCGCGTCCATCGCCCAGCGCGCCACCGTGCTCTACGTCACGGGCGAGGAGTCCGCGGCGCAGGTCAGGCTGCGCGCCGACCGCATCGGGGCGCTGCGCGACAACCTCTACCTCGCCGCGGAGACCGAGCTGTCCGCGCTGGTCACCCACGTGGAGAAGGTCCAGCCCCGCTTCCTCGTGGTCGACTCGGTGCAGACGATCAGCTCCGCGCAGTCCACCGGCGTGCCCGGCGGCGTCACCCAGGTGCGCGAGGTCGCGGCGAACCTGGTCCGGCTGGCCAAGGAACGCAACATGGCGACCGTGCTGGTCGGCCACGTCACCAAGGACGGCTCGATCGCCGGGCCCCGCACGCTTGAGCACCTCGTCGACGTGGTGCTCAACTTCGAGGGCGACCGCCACTCGCGGCTGCGCCTGGTGCGCGCGGTGAAGAACCGCTTCGGCCCGACCGACGAGGTGGGCTGCTTCGACCTGCACGAGCGCGGCATCGAGGGCATCACCGACCCCACCGGGCTGTTCGTCTCCCAGCGCAGCAAGCCCGTCCCCGGCACCTGCGTGACCGTGACCGTCGAGGGCACCCGGCCACTGCCCGCCGAGGTCCAGGCGCTGGTCGCGCGCACCGAGGCGCAGCAGCCCCGGCGCACCACCTCGGGGCTCGACTCCTACCGGGTGCAGTTGGTGCTGGCCGTACTCGAACGCCGGCTCAACGCCAAGCTGGGCGGGTGCGACGTCTTCACCGCCACGGTCGGCGGGCTGAAAATTGCCGACCCGGCGGTGGATTTGTCCGTTATGCTCGCCGTGGCCAGTGCAGCGGGTGACAAACCGCTGCCTTCCGGTCTGGTCGCTCTCGGCGAGGTCGGGCTGGCCGGGGAACTGCGGCCGGTCAAGGACGTCCGGAGGCGGCTCACCGAGGCCGCGCGGCTCGGCTTCACCCGCGCGCTCGTACCCGCCGGATCGCTCGAAGAATCCGGCAACAAGCGCGCCGGGCAGCGCTCGCTGGTGCCGGTGGGTCCGGTGTCGTTCGCGCCCGGGTTCGAAGTCGTCCAGGCGGAGAACGTGTGGGACGCACTCACACACGTCACATAGCCCCGCTAAGCTGAAGTTGACATATCTACACGGGGGTCAGGTGCCAAACGACAGGAGTCTTGACGACCGCCGTCGCGAAGCCCTGGCCGCAGTGGCGCCGGGCACACAGCTACGCGACGGCCTGGAGCGGATCCTGCGCGGGCAGACCGGCGGCCTGATCGTGCTGGGCTACAACGATTCCGTCGAAGACCTGTGCAGCGGCGGGTTCCTGCTCGACGTCGAGTTCTCGCCCACCCGCCTGCGCGAGCTGGCCAAGATGGACGGCGCGATCGTGGTCCACCACGACGAGGACAAGATCGTCCGCGCCGCCGTCCACCTCGTGCCCGACCCCTCCATCCCCACCGACGAGTCCGGCACCCGCCACCGCACCGCCCAGCGCGTGGCCCGCCAGACCGGCCTGCCGATCATCGCGATCAGCAAGTCCATGCGCATCATCGCCCTCTACCTCGACGGCATCCGCTACGTCCTGGAGGAGTCGGCCGCCATCCTGTCGCGCGCCAACCAGGCGCTGGCCACGCTCGAACGCTACAAACACCGCCTCGACGAGGTCTCCGGCACCCTGTCGGCGCTGGAGATCGAAGACCTGGTGACCGTCCGCGACGTGGCCGCGGTCGCGCAGCGGCTGGAGATGGTCCGCCGCATCAGCGACGAGATCAAGGGCTACGTGGTCGAACTCGGCACCGACGGCCGCCTGCTGTCCCTGCAGCTCGACGAGCTGGTGGCCGGAGTCGACTCCGAGCGCGAACTGGTGGTCCGCGACTACCTTCCCGCCCCGGCCGGCCGCCGCCACCGCAACTTCGCCGAATCGCTCCACTCCCTCGACAACCTCACCGGCAGCGAACTCCTCGACCTGTCCGCCGTCGCCCACGTCCTGGGCCACAGCGGCAACGAAACCCTCGACAGCCCCGTCAGCCCGCGCGGCTTCCGCCTGCTGGCCAAGGTCCCCCGCCTGCCCGCCACGGTCGTCGACCGGCTGGTGGACCACTTCGGCGGCCTGCAGAAACTCCTGGCGGCCAGCATCGACGACCTCCAGGCCGTGGGCGGCGTCGGCGAGTCCCGCGCCCGCAGCGTCCGCGAGGGCCTGTCCCGCCTCGCCGAGTCCAGCATCCTAGAGCGCTACGTGTAGCCGGCTGTGTTGTTGTTTTCTCCCCGCGCGGTCTGGACCCCTCCGTGCGCTTGTTCCGCGCCGTGCGCCCTTTGACCGCCTGTTTTCGTTACGGCAAGCCCACCACCCCGCCCCGCCGTCCTCCGCGGGCGCCCGTCGAGCGATGGTCGTGAGGGCTCACGGGGTACTCGCCGCTACAACTCCGCCCTAGGCACGCGGGATGGCCCGGCCGGCCGCCGTCCAAGGCGCCGGATCACCACCGACCCCCACCCCACCGCCCCGGCGCCTTCCCGGGTTCCCCGGCTGTCCCGCGGCCGGTTGGGGGCTAGCGGAGGTGGAAGACGACCAAAGGGCTTTTGAGTTTGCCCAGGCGGGCCACTGCCACGTAGGTGCCGGGGAGGGCGGTGGGGCCGTTGGCCGTGCATTCGGTGCGGGAGCGTTTGCGGTCCCAGTCCACCGTGCGCACGAACGGGATCCCCCGCTCCAGCTTCTGCGCCGTCCCCGTCTCCCCGCTCACGCAGTCGGCCGTCGACCAGATGCGGTCCTCGCCGGACGTGATGCGGATCTCCATGGCCCGCGGCCCCACGTCGGTCGTGCACATGACCTGGCCGGTGTTGACAAGGGTGGCCATCAGGTTGGGCATGGCGCCGGCGCCGTACACGTCCTGCCTGCCCTGCAGGTTGAGGACCAGGTCGCTCTCCTCGCACGGCGCCCCTGGGCGTTTCACCTTGGCCGGGGCCGTGGTGGCGGGGTTCTTGGTGGGGGACGGGGTGGGGCTCGGGCTGGCCGTACCGAGAGCGAGGGTGCGCAAGCCGGCCAGAAGCGGATCGGCCGCGGGCGGACCGCTGCTCGTCGCGGTCTCTGCGCTGGAGGTCCGCTGCGGACCGCTGGAGCCGCTGGAGCAGGCCCACGCCACGACGGCGACCACCACCAGCACGCCGACCAGCACGCTCATGCGCCGACGCCAGTAGACGTCGCCGCCATCGCCACGCATCGCATCCGAATCCATACGCACAGCATGGTAATTCTGTGGCCACCGAGGGTGACGACACGCCGTCGGCGGCCCTTTCCGCGTACGCTAAGGCGGGTGATCGAGCCGATCCTCCTACACACCCCCGTTCTGGAGTGGTACGCCGACAACGCCCGAGACCTCCCCTGGCGCGCCGATGACGCGACGCCGTGGGGTGTGCTGGTGAGCGAGATCATGCTGCAGCAGACGCCGGTCGTCCGGGTGCTGCCGATCTGGCACGAGTGGATGGAACGCTGGCCCACTCCGAAGTCTCTGGCCGTCGAACCGCCGGGCGAGGCCGTGCGCCACTGGGGCCGCCTCGGCTACCCGCGCCGAGCGCTGCGCCTGCACGCGTGTGCCAAGGCCATCGCGGACGAGCACGGCGGCGAGGTCCCCTCCGACCACGCGACGTTGCTGGCCCTTCCCGGCATCGGCGAGTACACCGCCGCCGCCGTGGCCAGCTTCGCCTTCGGTGGCCGCCACGCCGTCCTGGACACCAACGTCCGCCGCGTGTTCGCGCGCGCCGTCCGCGGCGACGAGTACCCGCCGACCGCCACCTCCGCCGCCGAGCGCCGCCTCGCCGAAGCCCTCCTGCCCGCCCTGGGCGCGCCTCGCTGGGGCGTGGCCGTCATGGAACTGGGCGCCTTGGTCTGTACGGCCCGCAGCCCCAAATGCGCCGACTGCCCGATCTCCGACCTGTGCACGTGGCGCCTGACCGGCAAACCGGCCCACGACGGCCCGGCCCGCAAGGGCCAGACGTACGCCGGAACCGACCGCCAATGCCGCGGCCGCCTCCTGGCCGTGCTCCGCGCCGCCCACGGCCCGGTCCCGAAGTCGGCCCTGGACGTGGTCTGGGACGACCACGTCCAGCGCGAACGCGCCCTGGACGGCCTCATCACCGACGGCCTCGCCGAACACCTGGACGACGGCACCTACCAACTCCCCACCTGACCCATGGCCGATGGCGTGCGGGCTTGAAGGCGCGGAGGGCCACCCGGCGCCCCGGGCGGCCTTCCGGCGGGGTCAGGCGATCCAGGCCGGGGTGCCGAACTCCTTGCCGTCGGCCCCGAAGGCGTGGGCGTCGCCCGGTGCGGTCACCACGGCGGTGTAGCCCTCGGCACCGTCGGCCACGATCTGGCGGGCCGTACGCGCGGGCATGATCACGGTGTCACCGGCCGCGACCGCGAACGTCTCCTCACCCAGCGACACCGTGGCGCTCCCGGTGATCCAGGTCCACACTTGCTCGACGTCGAAGTCGTGCAGCGGCCCCTGGCCACCCGGCTTCACTTCCACCCGCCACAGGGAACGGCTCGCGCCGCCCTGCGTGGGCGAGGCCAGGGTGGTCATGACGCCTCCGGGGGTCTCGGTCACGCGGGCGTCGGCGTTGCGGACTACTGTCATGGCGCTCTCCTCATGTAAAATAGACAACCAAGTTGTCCATAAGGTAAACGAGGTTGTCTATCATGTCAAGCGAGCCCCCGGGCTTCGAGTTGCCGCTGCGTCTGTTCATGGCGTTCCGCATGATCATCGACGAGCTGCACGCCGAGCTCGCCCGCCAGGGCCACCCGGACGTTCGCCCCATGCACGGCTTCGTCATGCAGGCCGTCGGCCCCCACGGCACCACCGCCGTCGACCTCGGCCGCACCCTGGGCGTCTCGAAACAGGCCGCGGGAAAGACCATCGACACGCTGGAACGCCTCGGCTACGTGGAACGCAGCACCGACCCGGCCGACTCCCGCCGGAAGATCGTCAAGCTGACCCCGTACGGGGTGGACGCGCTGATGAAGTCCGCCGCCATCTTCGACGACCTGCGGCGCGCCTGGTCCCACACCCTGGGCGAGGACCGGCTACGCGCCCTCGAACAGGACCTGCGCACGATGACGCCACCGGACTTCTTCCGCCTGGACATCCCGGGCTGGTTCGGCGGCCTGTGAAGCAAGACCCGGCGCCCGAAGCCAGACCCTCCGGCACATCGTGCGCCACGAGCCCCGGTTCACCCGCCAAGCTCCTTACCGCCACCCGACCCGGCCCAGGCGGGGCGGTACACCCCCGAGAGGGGACGAGGCGGCGGGGGCGCGTGAACAAGACGCCGGAACGCCGCTGAAGGGGACTAGGCGGCCAGCTGGAGGCCGAGGCTGGTGAGGTTGGTACGGGCCCAGTCGAGCTCCTCGGCGAGGAGGGAGACCAGGGCGCCGGGGCCCTTGGCGCGGCCGGGGACGATGAGGTTGTGGGTCTCGACCTCGATGTGCGCCGTGCCGTTGACCGCCCCGGACAACATCGCCGTCAGCGTGTCGTGCAGGACGGCGCCGGTGCTCGGGTTCTCGTCGGTGTGGTTGTGCACGTGGCCCAGCTTGACCACGGGCGCACCGGCGGCGGCCAGGCCGCGCAGCGCCTCGCCGGGCTCTTCGGCACCACAGGCCAGATGACAGGCGTCCAGGCAGACGCCGAGGTGCTCGGAGTCGATGCCGCAGACCCGCTCCAGCGCCTGCTCGGTCGTCTCCAGCACGCACCCGGGCCACGGCTCGAACCCGACCCGGATCGTCTTGCCGGTGACGCTGTAGATGCCGCGCAGCTCGCGCGCCAGCCGTTCCAGCCGCTTGGTGGCGATCGTGTGCAGATCGGACGGCCAGTCGCGCCGCCAACCGATCGGAATCGTGGAGATGCTCCCGAACCGCACATCCTCCGGCAGCAGGAACGCCAGGATCTTGGCCAGGGCCATCGTGTAGCGGTAACGCTCGGGCTTGGCCCAGTCGGGGCCGGGAACCTCCTGGTTGCGGCCACCCGTCCCGTTGAGGCTGACGACCTCGAGCCCGCGTTCCTCCAGGGAACGGCGCAGGCGTACCAGCTCGATGCGGTCAGCCGTCAGATGATCGGCCACGGCGGGCGACAGCCACAGCCCGATCCCCATGCGCTCCACCCCAAGCCGCTTGCGCACCGGTACGGCATAGCGGGTCAGGTGGGCGATCAGGTTCTCGAGGTCTTCCGCGGGGTGCACGCCTGCGTTGTAGGCCAGGTGAACGAGCGTTCCGTCGTCGTGACGCAGGCGCATCGGCTTCCTCCACGGCTTGCACTGGTGTTGTTCCGGTCGCCCGCCTCGGGATAGCGCGGCCCTTGTCCGAGCATGTCTGCTCCCGGGTGATCCACGCGTCCGCCCTGAGTTGATTCCTCACTACTCCCCAGGGAGCAGCCTCACGGTAGGCGCACCTTCTTGTGGCGCACTTGGACGAGACTTGGCGACCTCATGCTCTACGCAGTGTAGTACTACCTGCCGTGGTGATACACCCCGTCCGCCCAACGATTCGGAAACATTGCCGCCCACCCCACCCCGCCACCGAAACCCTTCCACCCAAACCCCAGAACCCCACCAAAGCCACGACAACGAAGAGCGGGGTCACGGGCCAGAGATGCCCGACCGGGCACAAGCGTTAGCCCCTGGTGCGACGACGCCGTCGAGAGAGATGCCCGCGCCACAGGAAAGGCCCGCAAGGTGTTGACACCCCGGGTGTGGCGTCCCTGGACGCGCCACGGGCGTTGCCGCCACTGCAGGGTGCAGGCGGCCTGGGTGTTGGTGTCTTGGCGCTGGTGCCCCTGGGCCGCGGAGCGTGGGCAAGTGTGCGCGCGTCACGGCGGGGAGCGGTGAGGCGGAGGAGCGTGCCCCTGGAGGGCCGGGCAGGCACGACGGCGGATGGGGCCGACCAGGCTTGCCGTAACAGATACAGGGCTTGAGAGCGGCGTCGCAACAGACGCCGACGGACGAGAACGAGCCCCCCGCGGAAACCGCGGGGGGCTCGTTCTGACGCCGGTCAGTTCTGGATGGGCGCTGCGATCGCCGCCGCCGAGTCGGGCACC